>JAFZXP010000014.1 GCA_017616735.1 Bacteroidales bacterium | reverse complement strand
TGCTGTGTTACATGGAGCAAAGCCTTTATGGGATTCACGGTACGGTGACGGACTCAATTACAGGCGAACCTTTGAAGGCTACAGTATTCATTGAAGGTCACGACCATCACGGGTCGGAGGTCGGCAGCCATCTGCCGGCAGGCTACTATCATCGTCCAATCAAAGGCGGCACTTACGAGGTGACATTTTCTTGCGATGGTTATCGCCCAAAAACTTTCACACTGACAGTGGCTGACCGCGAAACTTTGGTTTATGATGTCCAACTGGTTTCAGAAAACTACGGATTAGCAGATAACTATGTTTTTAGTGATTATCAATATCCTACCGAATATCAAATTATCGACGTAATGGGTCATATCCTGATGAAAGGCAGGATTGATTCAGAATCACAACAAATCGATTATTCCAACCTGCCCAATGGCATTTATTTCATCACCATTGGCGGTCGGACAACGAAATTCCTGAAAAATTAACATTAAATAATAACTCTCATTTTTATTGCTGTGCTGTAGAGACATAATATTTTGTGTTTTTGCAGCACCGCATTTAATTTTTTGACAAAAACTAGTTTTTTTGCTAAAATTGTTATATCTTTGTACCCGATTTGAATCAAAACTAAAGAGCATCGTAAATTTATTAAAGAAAATGAAATCGCCAGATGGCGAAAACGATTTGAATTATATTATAAATTTTAAAACGATGCTAATATGGAAAACAACGAATTGTCAATTTATGACGAAGATTATTTAAAATCAAAGATTTACATCATCAGAGGAGTTCAGGTGATGATAGATGCAGATTTGGCTGATATTTATGGGTATACTAAAAAACTTCAATCGTCAAGTTAAAAATAATATCGAACGGTTTGATGATGATTTTAGATTTCAACTTACTGATACTGAAGTAGAAAACTTGAGGTGCAATTTTTGCACCTCAAGTTGGGGAGGCGTGAGATACAATCCGTATGCTTTTACAGAACTCGGTATCTATACGCTGATGACGGTGCTGAAAGGTGAACTTGCAGTTAACCAAAGTAAAAAATTATTAAGGCTTTTTAAAAAGTTGAAAGATTTTGCCATTCAAATGCAAAATGTGTTGCCGAGTACGGAAATGCAGATTCTTGCTATTCAGACTCAAAACAATAAAAAGGCCAAATACGAAATGATTTTTCACTGCGGAGGCTCGTCAAAAGACAGCGGTAAAAAAGTAACTTCAATATCAAAAGTCGAAGATGTTATGCTTTATCATAATATTATCAGCAGTTTGCAGGGGAATCCATTGCTTTACCTATAATAAAACCATCAAATTATTGTGTTATCACATGGACAAACACATTATGTGCCATTAATAACTCTTTATAAATCAGCATATTACAATCCATCGCCATAAAATCGCATGGACATCGGCTCAATTTGGCTTTCATTGCTATCGACAAAGCATATTTTTTATAATTTTGCGATGATGAAAGTTAAATTAACATACTTAATCCTGTTTGCGGTCGTATTGTGCATAATATCATCTTGCAACAGCCAATACAAACGGCAACAGAAGGCGCAGCTCCTTTATGAAGAAGGTGTGAGGCTTCGTTCCGAACGGCTTTCAGAAGAGGCGACAAAATATTTTCTGGAAGCTTTGTCATTGGTTAATGAGGTTGAGACTGACGGCCGTGCATCTTTACAATTACGTGCAAATATCAAAGATAATCTCGGTGCCATGTACAATAAACACCAGATGTTCGAGGATGCTTTGTTGATGCACCTTTCAGCCATTGACGATTTCAAAAAGATGAACGATTCCGTCGGGATGATGACAGCATGGCGCAACTGCGGCCGCGCAGCCAAATCACTCGGATGGTTCCCAAAAACCAAAGAATATTACGACAACGCTTTCCAAATCGCGAAATTATTACGCGATGACGCGATGATTGCCACCCTTTACCTCGAAACGGGACGCGATTATTATATGGAAATTGATGATTATGAAACAGCAATTGAATATCTACAGAATGCCATTGACGGCGGATTACAGGGGAATGATTTGGATATCGCCAACATGACATTGGGAATCCTTTATTATTACATCGATGAAAACGACAAGGCAAAACCTTATCTCGAACGTGCGCTGCAAAGCGATAGGGCCGGGGTGAAAATGTCGGTTTATCAGACGCTCTACGGCATTGCGCTCAACGAGGAAAACCTTGAATTGGCAATGGAAAACGAACAGCTTTTCCTCAAATATATGGCGCTTGCCGAAAAGGAGCACAACAACGAAAACATTCAACGTGTGAAGGCCGAATCGGAGCTTGCGGCTCAGAAAAACGAACTCGATGCAATACATCGCACCAAGAGCCTGAAACTATATCTGATAATCGCTGCAATTTTTATTGTCGCATTGGTTATCTTACTGATTATCAAAAGGAAGATAGCACAAGACAGGATAAAATCACTCGAAAAAGAACTTCAGATGCGCGATAAGGTAATGCTGAGCAGCCGTGTGTTCACCACAGCAAAAAACCTCAGCGAGCATCTAACCGCCGACGCTTTCAACTTCAACCTCACCGATGCCGACTGGGACGACTTCATCAGCATGACCGACCTCGTTTTTGACGGTTTTTCTAAACGTTTGCTTGCAAGATTCTCAAAGCTGACGAAAAACGATGTTCGCATCTGCTGCCTTGCGAAAAACGGCTTTTCAAACCAGGTTATCGCAGTCATCTTGGAAACACAGCTCGACTCGTACTACAAACGCAAAATGCGAATCAAACAGCAAAAAATGGAACTCTCAGAGGATACAAGGACTTTTGAAGAGATAATAAATGCAATTTGAATATGAAAAAACTTTTTCTGTTAATATTGTTTCTGGCACTTGCAGGAATATCTGAATTGAAGGCTCAGATTATTACTGTCGGCGATTTGAACTATACTGTTAATTCTAACCCTTTATATGTGACAGTTACCAGCCATGTTGACGGACAAAATGCCACTGGCGAGCTTGTCATCCCATCTTCAATAGAATATGATGAAAATTTCTACGAGGTAGCCGACATCGGAGAAGGAGCATTTGAGAATTGCTCTGGTCTTACCGGTTCCCTGGTTCTCCCGAATACAATAAGAAGAATACATGGTGATGCTTTTCGAGGATGCAGCGGATTTGATGGCGCTTTGGAGATTGGCGAACGTGTTTATCTTATCGAAAACGACGCTTTCAGCGACTGCTCCGGCTTTACTTCAGCAATGTCTTATGCGCGCAATGCCCCACAGTTGTCAGGCTCCTGTTTTTATAATTTCGGCTGCCCGACACTTACTGTGCTTTGCGGATACAAAAAAGTTTATGAAAATGCAGAGTATTGGCTTGGCGATGGTGGCTTTTCTTCAATTGAGACCGATTGCGACTATTTCGCTGCCCAAGGTGCCGAATGGTATTATCATGTAAGGTCGTCATGGCCAATGAATTATCCTGATTATCATATCGTTATGAGTGTCAATGGTGAGGCGGATGTGCTTGGCCATACTTGCAAAGTCGTCGACGGCAATTATATTTATGAGGACAATGGCACGGTTCATTGGTACAATCAATTTAATGACGATTTTACGGTTTTGTACGATTTTAATGCTCAAGTCGGCGATACATGGACTTATGATATCGATTCTTGTTCATATCTTGTCACTGTTACTAATGTGGGCGATGTTACTTGGGAGAGGCACACTTATCGCACCCAAACAGTGTCGGCTCTAAGTAACAATAACGGATATATCAACGTCTTTTCAGGACAAATCATTGACGGAATAGGATTTGAACAAGGTCTGTTTCCAAATAATGGTTTGGTTAACGACACCGACCATATATCATATTTACGTTGTTATCTCATCGACGGCGAGAAGCTGTACCATGAAGGCTCGATTGATTGCGACGCTATCACCATCGACTATTGGGATGGTACCGCTGCCGATGCTTACGATGGTGGCGACGGCACTCCTGAAAACCCTTATCGGATTGCCACCGAGGAGCAGCTGGCGTTGCTGGCTCAGCAGACCAACGACGGCACAGGAGGCGACGCATACTATATTTTGTACGGGGAAATAAACCTTCAAAGCGTGACTGCCGGACGTATCCCTTGGGTGTCAATCGGTACACCCGAACATCCTTTCACTGGGCATTTCGATGGGCAAGACCAAATCGTTCACAATATGTATCAGAATGTTGACGGCACTGAAAACATGGTCGGAGGCTTGTTCGGCTGCACCTATGGAGCTGAAATAAAAAACATCAGAACGACATATTGCACTGTCGAAGGGAACGGCGCGTTTGTCGGCACCTTGGTTGGTTACGCAGGTCTGACCGATATTTTTGATTGCTCCGATACCAACAGCAATATTTCAACTGACGATGGCATTGCAGGCGGACTGGTAGGTTACGCCGGGCAACCTTATGGAATGAGCTATACTAACGACGAAACTTATAGTATTTCTGGATGTAATTTCACTTATACAACCGTAACTGGCATGACAGCAGGCGGCGTGATCGGACAAGTGAACGGTCTCGGCCCAACAGCCATGTATCGTATCTCAGACTGCGTGTTCAATAATGGTTTCTATTCTTTTGATATCACAGGTCGGTCGAAAGCTGGCGGAATAGTCGGCTTCCTGGTCGATGGCATTGTTGACAAATGTAATAACGAGAATTGCGTTTATGCAACTGGCGAAAACGGCGTTTGCGGTGGCATCGTCGGCGAGATGGGAAATGGTGTTGTAAGAAGATGCGGCAACATCGGCGCTGTGTCGGGCACGGCGGCTATAGGCGGAATAAGCGGCGACGGCACCGGATTGATTAAAAACTGTTATAATATTGGCAATCTCACTGCGACAATAGGGCAGCCTGAAAACAGCATGACCATTTATGTCGGCGGCATTTCAGGTGGACCGGGCGCGATAATCCGAAATGTCTACAACTCCGGCGCACTAAATATCCCTGATTTGTCACAAATTTCCGATGCGGCTCTGTTTGCCGGCAATATCGTCGGGTATGAGACGAGCAACAATCTTTCACTGAATTGTTACTGGCTCGACGATGACGAGTTTCCGGCTTGCGGAAACCCTGATTTTCCAAGTATTCAGGCTTCTTCACCGTTTCATCGTGTCGATACCACGTATGTGTGGAGTCTCAACGAACCCCAGTACGGCACCGGCAATCTTGTAGAGGCACTGAACATTGGCTCTGATAACGAGTGTCTTTGGAAAAAAGGCATCTATCATGAAGAGTTTCCGATTATCGCCGATATTTTTCCTCTTATGGGCGGAGAATGGTATTATGAGATAATAAACGGTGTCGGCAATGTCTCTTTCCAGCATCTGGCTAATCAGTCCGACACCACTATAAATCATAAGAAAATCAAAGTGATAGTAAAAACCAACACTCTTTATGACAAAGATTTAGAGATTTCTTACGAATATATTTATGATGAAGACGGCAAAGTGTTCTGGTGGAACAAAACCCTAGGGGAATTCACTGTTTTATATGATTTTACTGCGGAAATAGGCGACGAATGGGAAATCAAAGTGGGGGAGAGCAGCATCACAATGCACGTCGATGCTGTGGGAGAGGCCGAATATAATGGCAATGTCTTCAAGTCGTTGACTGTCAGTGACGAAAATAATGTTTTCAGTGGCACCATCCTATGCTCAATCGGTCATCTCACCAGTTTCTTCCCCGAAAAACTGCTCAAAAACAAATCCGATTTCTCTGTCAACGGCATCCGCTGCTTCTGGAACGGCACCGACCTTATCTACAAAGAAGGTGATGTTGATTGCGATGCGATTTACAATGAATGGCATGTCGGAATAGATGAAATTGCTGAAAACGGATTTACTATTTATCCAAATCCGACCAATGATGTCCTATTTGTAAAGACGATGTGCACATCGACTCTACAGGAGGAATACCGCATCACTAACCTCCTTGGCCACCCCGTCTTATCCGGCAAAATCACCTCTGAAAATCAAAAAATCGATATTTCAACCTTGCCAAACGGCTTGTATTTACTGAACATTAACGACAAATCCATGAAATTTATCATCGAAAAATAAATCTTAAAATATGAAAAGGCATCTTATTCTTTCATTTTTTATTGCCGCCTTCACCTTCAGCGGCCTTTCCCAATCAGGAAACTTCACCACGCCCGGAGCGGAATGGTATTACAACTGGCCAGTCACATCGGTTGTTGGCGACCCTGTGACCTATCTGAAATGGGAAGTCACCGGCGACACTGTTATTCAAGGTCAAACCTGCAGTGTGATAACTCCGTCCGACTTCATGATGGACTTGTTGGGCAATCAGTATGTGTATGAGGCCGACAACAAAGTTTATTGGTATGACATATACTATGATAATTTCACGACTTTGTACGATTTCAACGCTCAAGCCGGCGATACCTGGACTTGCGGTTCCCAGCTCTTGACCAAATATATCACCGTCGATTCGGTGAGCACACTTCAATGGGAAGACCACACCTATCGCATTCAGTATATTTCAGGTCGTGATTATAATGAAAATTGGAACGATGTTTTTATTGAAGGCATAGGTGGAAACAAAGAGCTTTTCCCGTTTTTTAAGGACCGAAGTCCTAGCTTTTTAAGATGTTACCTGAAAAATGACGAGCTGTTTTACCATGGCGGTGAGTATGAATGTACTTATACTGAATACAGCTGGGAAGGCGATATCGCTGACTCATACGACGGTGGAAGCGGCACAAAAACCGATCCCTATCAGATAAAACGCTCTGACCAGCTCGCGCTTCTCGCACAACAGACCAACGACGGCACTGGCGGCGACGCTTATTACAAACTTACCGACCATATAAATCTAGGTAGGGCTGTTTGGGATGCTTTACCTTGGACTTCAATCGGTACTTCCGAACATCCTTTCACAGGTCATTTCGACGGAGGTGATTTTTGGGTGAGCAAGATGTATCAGAATATCGACGACGATAGCGAGAGTTCTGCTGGCGGATTGTTCGGCTTCACTAAAGGCGCTGAGATAAAAAACACGACTATGTTTAACTGCCATGTTTATGGAAATGCCAGATTTGTCGGCACTTTGGTGGGCTATGCCGGCTGGACCGATATCGATAATTGCCAGATTAACATAGTCCAAACGGTGACGACCGACGGAGTGGCTGGCGGTGTGGCAGGTTTTGCCGGAAAGCCTTTCGGCGAAGACCTCTATAGTGACAAGACTTATAAAATCTCCAACTGCACGTTAGATCATTCATCAAATGAGATGATTATTGAAGGCACAATAGCCGCTGGAGGCATCGTTGGACAAATCAACGATGTGACAGGAGCATACGCCAACTATCTGATTTCGAATTGTTTGACAGAATTGAAATACGATACTGGAATTACCTCACATCTGCACACTGGCGGCATCGTGGGAAGGATGGCTAAATGCATCGTTGATGGGTGTATTAACAGTATGGCTGTGGTATCAACCCACGACGAAGGCAGTTGCGGAGGCATAGTCGGGTCGGCTTATTCATCCACTATATTCGACTGCTACAACCTCGGTCAGGTTACGAGTGCCTGGGCCGCAGGCGGCATCATTGGATTCGGCTCGTCTAAAATCAAACTGTGTTACAACAAAGGAGTTATAACATGCAATGGAGTTGAAGACGCATATGTCGGCGGAATATGCGGTATCGGTGCAAAATCAATAACAAACTGCTACAACCGGGGCAATTTGTCGGCGACTATAGAGCAGCCCTACAGCTACACCTCCTGTTATATCGGCGGAATATGCGGCTATATGGGCACTGAAATCCGTAACGTCTACAACTATTGTGTCATAACTCCTCCAGATTTGTCAGAGTATCCCAGTGCTGACATAGGCTATGGCAAGATTGTGGCTTACGAGTTCAACGACACCCTCGATTATAACTGTTATTGGCTTTACCATTGGTATTATTACAACGATACCCTTCCGGCCAACGGCAATCCTGACATGACCCTGCAAGGCTCATGCCATTTCGAATGGGATCCTGATAACCGGGTTTGGCTTCTCGAAGAGCCGCAGCACGAAACCTACGATTTCATTGAAGCCCTGAACGCCGGCGCGATGGACGAATGCCTGTGGCTTGCCGACGTTAGCGAGACAAATGGCGGATACCCGATATTAACACCGTTCAAAAACAAACAGTATCCGCTCTTTGGCGATGAATGGTATTATGAGATAACTGGCGAGACTGGTGATGTCACATACCAGCATCTCGAATATGCCGCCGACTCGACTTTGAGCCATAAAAAGGTGAAAATCATCGTGAAAACCAACACCTTATATGATAAAACTAGTCTTACCGATGTGGTGACTGAAGAATACATATGCGAAGTCAACGAATGCGTTTATTGGTGGGACAATCAACGCAAGGATTTCACTGTTTTGTACAATTTCGCAGCCGTCGAAGGCGATGAGTGGACCATCACATATGGCAACGACAGCATAGTGATGCACGTAGATGAGGTGGGGGAAACCGAATACAACGGTCGCACATTCAAAACACTGACCGTAAGAGACGAAAACGACATCTTCAGTGGCACCATCGTCTGTGGCGTCGGTCATCTCACCAGTTTCTTCCCCGAGAAATTGCTTGAAAACAAAGGCAATTACGAGGTCAACGGCCTCCGCTGCTATTGGAAAGAAGGCAATCTTTTATATAAGGAAGGCGAACCCGACTGCGACCGCATCTACGACAATCATCATATAGGTATTGATGAAATCGATGCTGAAAACGGATTTGCGGTTTATCCGAATCCGACCAATGTTGTTCTATTTGTAAAGACGATGTGCACATCGTCTCTACAGGAGGAATACCGAATCATCAATATTCTTGGTGAAACTGTCATGTCCGGCGAAATCACATCGGAAAACCAGCAAATTAATGTCTCATCATTGACTTCAGGAATGTATTTCATCAGCATTGGCGGTTCGACCACGAAATTTTTGAAAAATTAACATTAAATAATAACTCTCATTTTTATTGCTGTGCTGTAGAGACATAATGTTTTGTGTTTATGCAGCACCGCATTATTTTTTGCTTATTCGGAAAAATTTATTATCTTTGCAAATAAATGTATTAAACATAAAACAATGATTATGAAAAAACATCTTTTAACTTTAATCTTAGTTTGTTTTGCATTTTTGATAAATGCTCAAAATATTGACAATCAACTGCTTGACGAGACGAATCGTCGGGCGGATGACGATGAAATTGAGGTCGTTGTGGTGATGAAGGACCGCTACGACAGAACTCTTCTCAATCAGAAGGCCGATGCGTTTGCTACACGTGCTGAGCGCAGGGATTTTGTGGCAAAAGAACTGAAAACCTTCACAAAACAATCGCAGAAAAACCTTGTCGATTACCTTGAAAACACTGCAAAAATCAACAATGTCTCATCATTGCATTTTGCAAATGCGTTGTATTTTTCGGCAACAAAGGCTGTGATTATGGAAATCGCCAATCGAGATGATGTAGAAATCATTGGTTTTAACAAAAAACAGAATTTGATACCCGAATGTAGAGACGATGTGCACATCGTCTCTACGACAGATGATACCCGCGAAATCACTCCTAACGTGTTGCAGGTCAATGCCGACCAGGTTTGGGCGCAGGGTTATACCGGTGCAGGTGTCATCGTCGCTGTCGTTGATTCGGGTGTAAACTATGATCATGCTGATGTGGCCGACCATTTGTGGGATGGTGGCGCCGAGTTTCCGCATCATGGTTATGATATTGTGAATAATGACGACGACCCGATGGACGACAAAGGTCACGGAACTCATGTCGCCGGAATCGTTTGTGGTGACGGCACTTCAGGCACGCAAACAGGTGTAGCTCCCGATGCCACTTTGATGTGCGTTAAGACCACTGCTGCCGATGGTTTTGGAGGTGCGGTTAATATCGCGGGAGGCATGGAATGGGCAGTGGAACACGGTTGCGACCTGATCAACTTGTCGCAAGGGATGGCAGGCGCTGGTATTACTGACAAGGAAATCTTCCGTCGCACTTGCGAGTCTATCTTGGATGCTGGCATCGTCGCTTTAGTCTGTGCAGGCAACGAAGGATACAGCATTCTTCAGATGGCTTATCCAATACCGAACAACGTGCGCGTGCCAGGTAGCTGTCCACCGCCATATCTCGACCCCGACCAGATGGTCAATCCAGGTGGGTTGAGCTGTGTAGTGGCTGTCGGCGCTGTGGATTACAATGACGCTGCTGCCGAATTCACCTCTCGGGGACCCGTCACCTGGCAGGACACCGAGTTTGGCGACTATGCTTATGAACCGGGAATTGGACTCATCCGTCCCGATGTGTGCGCTCCAGGTGTAAACATCAAATCGTTGGATTATCAGAACACAAGCGGCTATACCTATTATGACGGCACATCGCAGGCCACTCCTTGCGTGGCTGGCATCGTCGCACTGATGTTGCAGAAAAACCCCAATCTCATGCCAGCGGATATCTGCAGAATTTTGGAGGAGACATCGTTGAAACTCACTCCAAACAAAAGCAACATCACCGGTGTTGGCCGCGTTGATGCCCTCGCCGCCATCAACGCCGTGGAACCAGATGCCGTTGAAGAAAACGAAATTAGAAGATTTGAAATATATCCGAACCCATCCCATGATGTCCTATTTGTAAAGACGTGCCATGGCGCGTCTCTACAATCAAAATACCACATCACCAACATGATTGGACAAACAATAATGTCTGGCAAAATCGCCTCTGAAAACCAACAAATTGATGTTTCATCATTGTCAGAAGGCATATATTTCATCAAAATTGGTAAGGTGACAATGAAATTTTTGAGAAAAACCTTATAAAAATAGGCTGTTGTTTCGGAATTTTTTGTTATCTTTGCAACATCATATAGAACAAAAAAATTTAGAAACAAAAAATCATTATTATGAATGATAATTTCGCCATTCAGCTCTTTGAGGGCAAAAACGTTCGCATCGTATGGGATGCGGAGAAGGAAAAGTATTATTTCGCTGTGGCTGACATAGTACAGATTTTAACAGATACAGTAAATTCACGCGATTACATCAAAAAGATGCTTCGTCGTGACTCTGAATTGAAATCCAAGTGGGGGACAATTTGTACCCCTGTTGAAATGTTGGCTCCAGATGGTAAGCATCGCAAGACGCAAGCAGCCGACCTTGAAGGAATACTCCGTATAATTCAGGCAATTCCATCGAAAAAAGCTGAACCTGTAAAACAATGGCTCGCCGAAGTCGGTGCCCAGCGTATCGACCAGATGATTGATCCGGAACAGACATTCCAGATGGCGGTTGATGATTATCGCAGACAAGGCTACAGCGATCGTTGGATCAACGAGCGAATGAAGTCCATCAAGAATCGCAAGGAATTGACGGATGAATGGGAACGCTCTGGTGTACATGACAAAAAAGATTTTGCAATTTTGACCAATGTTCTGACAAAGGCTTGGAGCGGTATGACAACAGGGCAGTATAAGCAATACAAAGGTCTCACAAAAGAAAACCTTCGCGATAATATGACAAGCGTGGAGCTTGCTTTAAACTCATTAGCAGAAGTTGCGACAACCGAGATTTCCCGGCAACGAAATCCCAAAGGATTTGAAGAGAGCAGAAAGACGGCTCAAGCAGGCGGAAGAATAGCCAAAAACGCTCGAAAAGACTTGGAAAGGGAAATCGGTCATAGCATTGTCTCTCACTCAAAAGCATCAGATTTTATTGCTCCAGTTGAAGATGTGGAAGCAAAGGAGTTGACGGAATAAATTTGTTGGTGTGGCATTGTCACCCGTTGCAAATTATACCAGCAGTACATCACCAAAGAGACAATGTTGAAATCTGTTGAGGCGCATAGTAACAGGAAAATGAAGATATAGATAACACTATTTGTATAAAAATGGTATTGAGTTGTTATTCCAACTCAAAAAAGTTGTGTATCTTTGCAAGTGATAATAGGAGCAATATGGATTAACACGTCATATAACATTTTATGAGAAAAGAGTTTTCAAACAACGATGTGTATGATTTCCTTGCTGAAGAATGCAAACATTCTTCTGAATTGTGGAAAAAGTTTGGAGGAAGTATTCTTTCTCATATTACAGATTTCGATTTTTGGAATTCATTGTCAGAACATTTGGATTGTTTTCGCATCTGTGAGGAGTGTGGTAAACCCATGATTGAAGGTTATGTCGTCGATGGTTGCGAAACATATTGCTCAAAAGAGTGTCTTCACAAACACATTTCCGAAGAAGAGTTTAATGAGCTTGTTAATGGTGGTAATGGAGATACTTATTGGACAACTTGGTACGAGGATTCTGTAACTTTTAATTCATGTAAATGATGTTAGCAAAACCATTCCTAAAATGGGCTGGAGGCAAAGGACAGTTGCTGTCGCAACTCGACGAGTTGTTACCCGACAACCTTAATGGCAAAGAGTTTACTTACATTGAGCCATTTGTGGGTGGAGGTGCTATGTTATTTCATATGCTTCAGAAGTTTCCTACAATCAAGAAGGTTGCTATTAATGATATCAATCCGTGATATGTTTACGATAAATTACTGAAAACATGAGAATAAGTCAAGCAACCCAAGTTATTGATGCAATGCGTAAAGAAGGCGGATATGCGACATTACGCAGACTTAATGAAATTATTGATTTTTCAACATGGGGAACAAAAACACCTGAAGCATCAGTTAGACGTATCGTACAACAAACCAAAGGCATATTCAAAATACAACCGGGTTTGTGGGCTCTTGAAGATATGCGTGATGAAGTTCTTGAAAAGTTTGAGTTAAAAGTCGGTGATAAGAAAAGCGAAGAACTGTTTTCTCATGGTTATTATCAAGGATTACTGGTTGAGATTGGCAAATATCGTAACAAAACCACATATGTGCCTGCTCAAGATAAAAATCGTAAATTTATGGGACAACCATTAAGTGAAATTACAAATACGACAGATATACCTCCATTTACATATGACAACTTATTGAAAAAGGCAAAAACTATTGATGTCATTTGGTTTAATGAACGTAATATGCCTTCTGATTTTTATGAGGTTGAGCATACAACTGACATAAAAAATTCACTTTCAAAATTCTACGAATTACAAGATTTTTATGCAGGTTTTTATATCGTTGCAGACCAACATCGTAAAGAAGAATTTGAAGACAAATTACAAGTTTCAATGTTTCAATCAATAGAAAAAAGAGTTCGCTTTTTGGATTATCAAAGAGTTGTTGGGATGTTTGAAAACTTAAAACAAATAAACATATTAAATTGGTAAGATTATGAATGAATACATTATTTACACACTAGAAGGATATACCATCGCGCCAAACGAAAGTATCGAAGTTGAAAATTGCCAAGTACTAGGTTTTGCGAATGGTTCTAATATAGATGAAGCAGTGAAAAACTTATTAAAGGATAATCCATGGATAACCAAAGCTGGTTATGACGCATCAGGGTTTATTACTAAACAGGTTTTATAAAAAGTGTTTGTATTGATGCTTAAATGCATTGCTGCAAATCTGCTGGAAAGACGCTATCTCGGTATTGAACGTGAAAAGGAATTTGCCGAGATGAGTAAAGCTAGACGAGAAGAAATAGAAGATTATAAAAAAGCCTCAAACTATCGTCTGAAAATTGATGATATAACTATAGCTAAAGACACTCAAACCGATTTATTTAGCTTCCACGAACCAGAAACGATTTACGATTTGCCGTTTCTTTATTGATAATGCATTTTTTAATCCCACAAACACCTGAAATACTTGCTGAACAGCGCAAAGAATTCGTCTTTGCACTTGTCGCGGTATTCTTCGATTTTGTGTTCATATTCTAACCATGAGTCCATAATCTTTCGATATTCTTCTCCATGAACTGGGTCATGTTCCGGTCCGTACATTTTGTAACATCCTGTTTTTTCTGAATCTTTCTTGTCTTCTTCGGTATAAAGTTTTTCTCCATACCAACCATATTTTTTTTCAAAAACTCTATGAATGCGATGCCATTCTTTGTCGTAAGGATTCTTCATGGAGCCTTTTTCCGGGTGCATCTCATCTGCAAGAAAAGCCAAGTGAAGAATAGTATCTTGCCAGCGCTTGTAATACATATCTGATTCTTCCTCTGTGAGTTTTTCTTTGTATATAAAATCACCGTTTTCATCCAAGGTCTGAAAACCATGCGGTTTTTTCGCCAGCTGTTTCAGCATCAGGCTGATGGTTTCGCAAAACCAGTAATCTATTGACCAAACGTCCTCATCGGAAAAGCCTCGTTTGGCTCTCTGTTTCGCCATTCGCTCGTTATTTGCGATTTCTTTCTTTGTAAGTTTTCTCTTAGTAGCCATATAGTATTTATTCGCAAAAGTAGTAAAAAACATAACAACGAAATTGTTGTTATCCAAAAAATTTCTGCGATATCTGCGATATCTTCGAGAGATTTTTTATTTTTGCAGTTTGAAATATTATCGAAAATGGAAAAGAATTTCAAACGTTATCTGATAACAACAGCGCTTCCTTACGCCAATGGCCCGGTGCACATCGGCCACCTCGCCGGCGTTTACGTCCCTGCCGACACCTACGTCCGCTATCTCCGCATGAAAGGCGAAGACGTACTGTTTATTGGCGGTTCCGACGAACACGGAGTGCCTGTCACCATCAAAGCTGAGAAAGAAGGCGTCACACCTCAGGATATAGTTGACCGTTACCACGAGATGATTAAGAAATCGTTCGAGGATTTCGGCATGAGCTATGATATCTACTCGAGAACGACTTCGAAGATTCATCACGCAACAGCGGCTGAGTTCTTCGAGAAGCTTTACAAAGAAGGCAAGTTCATAGAGCGAGAGACCGAGCAGTTTTTCGACCCTGAGCGTAACAAGTTCTTGAGCGACCGCTACATCATCGGAACATGCCCGAAATG
>JAFZXP010000013.1 GCA_017616735.1 Bacteroidales bacterium | reverse complement strand
AGTAAGATTTTATTCCCATTCAATTGTCGCTGGCGGTTTGGACGAGATGTCGTAGCATACACGGTTCACGCCTTTGACTTTGTTAATAATGTCGTTTGAAACTTTCGCCATGAATTCATACGGCAGATGCACCCAATCGGCTGTCATTCCGTCGGTTGAGATAACTGCACGCAAGGCGATGGTGTATTCGTAGCTACGCTCATCCCCCATCACGCCGACGCTCTTAACTGGAAGAAGCATTGTACCGGCTTGCCAAATGCTGTCATAAAGATTGTCAGCCATCTCGTTTGGATAAGATGCGCTCGGCAGCTCGCATTTCCACTCACGCAAACCGCGGATGAAGATGTCATCAGCATCACGCAAGATGCGGAGTTTCTCTTCTGTCACCTCACCCAAAATACGGATTCCGAGGCTAGGTCCAGGGAAAGGATGACGGCCAACAAGCTCGCGCTTGATGCCCAATGCGCGACCCACGCGACGAACCTCGTCTTTGAACAATGTACGCAACGGCTCCACAATCTTGAGGTTCATCTTCTCAGGTAAACCGCCCACATTGTGATGCGACTTAATCTTGCAGCTCGGTCCGTTGACGCTCACACTTTCGATAACGTCAGGATAGATGGTACCTTGAGCAAGCCATTTCGCGCCTTCAATCTTCTTTGCCTCTGCTTCGAAAACATCGATAAATGTCGAACCGATGGCCTTACGTTTTGCCTCAGGATCGGTCACGCCTGCGAGCTTGCTTAAGAATAAATTGCCGGCATGCACGCCTATTACGTTGAGACCCAAGTCTTTATAAGAATCAAGAACGTCTTCAAACTCGTTTTTGCGGAGAAGTCCGTTGTCAACGAAAATACATGTCAGATTTTTACCAATAGCCTTGTTAAGCAACACAGCGGCAACAGTACTATCCACACCGCCTGAAAGTCCCAGGATAACCTTGTCGTTTCCGAGTTTGGCGCGCATCGCCTCAACTGTAGTGTCGATAAACGAGTCAGGAGTCCAGTTTCCGTGGCAGCCGCAAATGTTCATTGCGAAGTTTTCAAGCATCTTCGGGCCTTCCTTGCTGTGGAACACCTCCGGATGGAACTGCACAGCCCAAGTGTCCTCGCCGTCGATTTTGTAAGCTGCGTTCTCAACATCGTCAGTCTTAGCGATAACATGAGCGTTCTTAGGCAGACGGGCGATAGTGTCACCGTGCGACATCCAAACTTGTGAGGTCTTTGAAACACCTTTGAAAAGAATGTTGTCTTCCTCAACAACTGTCAGCATTGCGCGGCCGTATTCACGTGCCAAAGATGAGTTCACTTCGCCACCGAAATGATGAGCCATAAACTGCGCTCCGTAGCAAATTCCGAGCAACGGCAGCTTGCCTTTTATGTTCGACAAATCAGCAAAAGGTGCCTTCTCATCGCGAACTGACGAAGGGCTTCCACTCAAAATCACGCCTTTGATATCGTTAGTAATTGCTGGGATTTTGTTGTATGGATGGATTTCACAATAAACGTTGAGCTCACGCAAACGGCGGCCTATCAACTGCGTCACCTGTGAACCGAAATCTAAAATCAGAATTGTTTCCTGCATATTGGTAAAATTTCGGTGCAAAATTACAAAATTTATGGTGATATTTTACATCATTATTTAAAAAAATGTTATCTTTGCAACGTTAAAGCCATTAGCTATTAGCCACTAGCCATTAGCATCATCCGTTGACAAAAAAAAGCTAATGGCTAATGGCTAACGACTAATGGCTCAAAAAGGATTTTATGACAAAAAAAGTTAAGAAACCGATAAGCAAGCCTAAGAAAAAAGGCTCGTCAAAAAAGAAAAAATCAGGCAATATCTTCACAAAACTTATTGTGATCATTTTCGTTATTATATTGGCATTCTTCTTGATTTTCAGCGTATTCAGACCAAGCGGCAAGACTGCGAAAGTGGAAAAACCGACGTCGCAACTTGTTGAAAAACAAGAAAAGAAAGATGTGAAACCGACCGAAAAGCAGAAAGCCGAAGAGGATAAGATGGATAAGAAAGATAAGAAGGATAAGATGGATAAGGAGGAGAGGAAGAGTGCTGAAACTAAAGCTGTAGAGCAAAGCATCAAAGGCACCTGGCAAAGCACCACTGGCGGCGCTTTCCTATCAATGGACGGCAAAGAATACCGCCTCGATTTCATGGGCGTTGACAGCGACCTGCCTATCATTGGAACTTACAGCGTTGACGGCGATTTGATCACGTTCATAAACAAAAAAGACCCTTGCAAGGATGTCAAAGGTCTTTATGAGGTGAAGTTCAACAAGAACGAGATTGCCTTCAAGTGCAAATCAGACGACTGCACCAAGCGCAAAGCCACCCTCCCTACCGAATGGGAATGGCTCGACACCGAGGAATAATTATTCTTCGAACCACTGCTTCGATTTCATGAATTTGTGATAACAATACATTATTATTGATATCACTATCAGCGCTACTCGCGAGAGTTTGAAATTGCCTTCCATATCAAAAACACAAAACTCATAAACGATATAGCCTATCAAGGCTATTGTAGCTATTAAATAACAAACATTCAATGCATTAAGCGTTTTAATCCTTGATTCAGGATTACTGATAGATTTCATGATAAACGGAATTATAAAATACATTCCGAACACCAGAACGATTAAAACCCATTCAATAATTGTCGCTGTGTCAACCATAATTACATTCTTTTATTTTTCTTAAGCGCTTCATTTATAATCCATTGGATCTGCCCGTTGATGGAACGGAACTCGTCGGCCGCCCATTTCTCAACAGCATCCATCGTCTTGGCATCAAGACGCAGGACGAAATTTTTGGTATTTTCTTTGTCTTTAGCCATAAATTGTATTATAACTCAATATTTTTCGACATAATCTTTTCTTCAGAAATGAATCTGTCGTAAACAAATATTATCAGCGTCACCACCGCCATCGTTATGATTCCCGAGAGACCCGCAACGCCGTTGATGAGGTCGCTTCCACCGCTGATGAAAAGCATGGTGGCACCAGCCAAAGCGTTGATTGTTCCGTGGAAAATGGCGGCCGGATAGACCGATTTTGCTTTCAAAACGAGATACATTTCGATCGGTGTCATCATAAGGCACATCAAAACCATCATGAAAACGCCAGCTGTGCGGTGAACCATATAGTTGTGTCCCATGAGGATAATCGGGAAATGCCAGAATCCCCAAACGATTCCGATAAAGAGGCACGCCACCCAGAAGTTCTTGCCTTTCAATGCGTTAACAAGATAATTACGCCAACCGTACTCTTCACCGAAAGCCGCAACAGCATTGATTGTGATGCCTGCGAAAAGTCCGGAAATAAGCGTAGTTATAATCATAGTTTTAGGATTCTGCATAGCCATAAATTTTGCCTGATCTTCAGGAGAAAGGTTTTCCATTCCCGGAATTGCAGGCATGTGGAAACCGAGCGTACAACCTTCAAACAGCGAGTTGACTATGATGCTGACAGCGACAATCACCAATGGCAGCAGCCATGCGACAAACCACGAGCCTTTGATTTTGAACTTCAGCAAGCCAGTGCTGCCTAGTTTCTCTTTGTTGATGATTTGAATCACAATCGCGCAAATCAGAGGGAAAAACATGTAAATCGATGCGCAAAGCGAATACAGTTTCAGATTGTCAGTTGTGTTATGGATTCCCATTCCGAACCACATAAAGGCGGCGAAAATCCAGCTTGCAAGGCAAACTATTATTGAAAATTTTATAGCTTTTTTCATAATTAAAATAGTATTGGAAGTAATAAAATAGGAATCATCAGAACCAAGATAAAAACTACGACCACCACTATGCTTCTCTTTTGCGAAAGCTTAGGTAAATCTATCACTCTCGACTCATCGACAAGTTTCAACGTTGAGTTCATCTCATTATAAAGCTGCGTTGTTTGTTCGGCATTTTTAAAGTTGATGTAAAACAAATCGTTGGTCGTCTGAATCTCAACAAATGGGCCTTTATAATGGTTTTCAAGATATAAAACGGCACGTTTTTTGAATTCCTTCAACCTGTAGAAACCTTTCCACGTCCTTATTCCACCGTAGCCGT
>JAFZXP010000012.1 GCA_017616735.1 Bacteroidales bacterium | reverse complement strand
GTTAGCGACGAGCTTCGCGAGCAGGGTTATCGTCTGAAGATTTGGGACTCTTACCGTCCGCAATGCGCAGTGAATCATTTTATCCGCTGGGCTGAAAAACTGCAAGACACTGCTATGAAGCATATCTTCTACCCGATGGTGGATAAAAGTCTGCTCTTCGAACAGCAATATATCATGGCACGCTCAGGACATTCTCGCGGCTCAACTGTCGACCTCACCTTGGTTGATGAGCAGACCGGCAAGGAACTCGACATGGGCAGTTCGTTCGACTGGTTCGGCATAGAGAGCCATCCCGACTACATGAATTTGACCGACGAGCAAATCGCCAACCGTCATATTCTCTGGGACGCCATGTTCGGTCATGGTTTCAAAGGCCTCGACAGCGAATGGTGGCACTTCACACTCATCGACGAACCGTATCCTAACACATATTTTGAGTTTCCAGTGAGAAAAGAATAATTCAACAAAAGACCAGCACAGGCTTCGACCAAGGCGACGGCAAGACCATCGTCCGCTTCGAGCCGATGGTCTCACCTGACATGATGGAGGATGATATTGAAAAGATGTTGAAATAAACATCATATAATTATGGGCATCACTATAGGTCTTTTGATTCCTCTCCTTGGCACCATGCTCGGTGCGGCGTTCGTGTTTTTCATGAAGAAAGACATGTCGCCACGACTGCAGAAGTCGTTGCTGGGCTTCGCTATCGGCTTTGTCCTGATGATGGTTTTAGATGTGGTGATGGGATAAAACAGATTATTTTATGGCAAACATCATTACAATTATCCGTATTTTTGCCACTTTTGCAGCAATACAGGAAGGACATTTTATAAGAACAAAATGAAATTACTCCATTATCTGTATCGGCATTTCAATTGCCTCAATCTCTTCGAGGTATTTCTCTATTTCTTTTTTATAAACCGACTCGACAGTCATGGTTTCGACAACTTCTTTTAAAACCATCGGATCGAACTCCTTTTTCTTTCTATTCAGATCATATTGGCAAATGAGATCATTTGAATGTTGCTTGTAATATTCAAATAATATGGCATTGTACTCTTCCATACCTGCCTCAGCTTTCAAGTACAGCTCTTTGCCTCTGACGGTGTCGTTTTCATCGTATGCTGCATACATATCATAAACGAGAGCCATTATAGCGTCTTCCAAAGGTAAAACTTTACGGCTGAATGCGTTGTAAGCCTCCATTGCAGGTGTGCCTGTGGCTTCCCAATGATAAATCTCGTTGTAGTCGCCGGTAACAGTCACGTCGTGATTTTCCGGGAAAAATGGGAAAACATTACACATCTCATTTTTGTCGAATTTGACAAAATAATTGGTCTGCGGATCATCGAAATCGGCTTTTAAAACTGCATTTTTACCGTCAAAAACGGCCGAGTCGATGCACATCTCCACCATACCGAAGTCTTTGTTGAGATAGACCGTCAGGCCATCGGCGTTGTCAATGCTAAGAGTTACAGTAAATTGCTTCGTTTTGTTGCAGCCGCTTAAAATAAGCAATGCCGCCACGAGTGATAATAATAGTTTTTTCATAGGGTATGATTATGTTTAAATATTTAATTTTACGAACGGCAAAATTAAATAATTATTTCTGGGAAAAAAGGAAAAAAGAATAATAATTTAGTTCCTAAAATACTTTTATAACACTCTCAAAAATTTTTTCATACCTTTGCAACTCCATTTAAACTATATCAAATATGAAAAAACTTGCAGAAAATCCTTTGTTTGTATTCCTTAGCGGATTGATTTTAACCGCTGTGGTTTATTTTGTCTCGATTTTTATGGGGCATCACTGGCAGCTGAACTCAAGCATTGTCGAAGACTCGGTCCTGAATCATGGCACGATGCTGATTTTGTCAATTTTGCTGATTTTAGCCTTCAAAAAGCAGGTCAAATATCGCATTGCGATGCCGAAATTAGACCAGATTTTAAAACCGATACTGTTCGGAATCCTTTGCGCTGTGGTGATAAACGTGGTCATGAACATCATCTCTGTCATCGTCACAGGCTCAATCCAGACTCATCCTTTGATGCGAAACACTACGGTTTTGAAGAATTTCCTGTCGGTCTTCATCCTTGCCAGCATCGGCGAAGAGTTTCTTTTCCGCGGTTTTTTCCAAAACTACCTGAAGCCGCTCAGCAACTGTGGATTCAATGTTTTCAAAAGAAGAATAAGCCTTCCTGTGTTGATAAGCGCTCTGGCTTTCAGCGCAGCACATCTGGTGCTTCTTGCCTCGGGTGTCGACACGATGTTTATCATCCGAATTCTCGTATTTACCTTTGTTTTAGGTTTAATTGCCGGCTATTATCAGGAAAAGCACGACAACCACATCTTCGCCATATTTGTTCACATGGCAGGTAACCTGATGGGGCTGGTTTCGGTGCTTATGATGACTATGACCTTTTCGGCGCATAATAAACCTGCCGGCGAGACTTTCAACCTTACAAAACAAGGTGCGCATTATGTGTTTACCGCCAGCATCAACGGCACAGTCGACGCCACCATCCTTGTGGAATCGGGCATCCCGGCTCTTCTTGCCGACTCGGCCTATGTTTTCAACAGCGGGATACTGTCGGATTTGACTCTGACACCAACTGGCGGGAAAGAGAAAATAAGCCTCGGCGGCCGCGTCTTTAACATCACACACAAAGCTAACGGAACGGTGCGGATAGGTAAAAGCACATCTTTTAATGGCGATGTCTTTGTTTTGTCGAATTACGATTACGGGAATTACGAAATGGCGGTGCCGGTGATGTATCTGCACAACGACCTTGACAAAGGCAGCCGCATCGTCAACCTCGACCTTGGCAACCAACGTATGCAGATGCTAAGTAGAAAAGCGCTCATCACTAAAAAAGCAAATTATTCGAAAAGCACGATGAATACCGACACATACATGAATATGTTTGCTGTCGAGACCAGTGCGACGCTCAACGATGGGATAAAGCCCAGGACGCTCAGTGGTAATTTTCTCATCGATTTTGGCAATCCGGAACTGTTGTTCCTTATAGAGCAGACCATGGAGGTTCAGCAGTTTCTTGCCGACAATGCCGATATGGAACTGCACGAGGCTGTCGCTCCAAACGGTCAGGTGGTGGGACAATACATCATCACCAAGCAGTGTCAGCTCTGCGAAATCACTTTTACAGATGCGGTGGTAGTAATCACAAAAAATCTGCCATTGATTACAACACCTGGCAATATCGGCTTGAAGTTTTTCGAGCAAACCGACGCTGTGTTTGACTTCGACAAGTCAGTTGTTTATTTAAAACATGACAATAACACACACTAGCATCTTTTGCAATAAAAAAGCATTATATTTGCAGTAAAATAATTTGACATGAACATTGAAGACTTTCGTGAATACTGCCTTTCATTAGGCGATGTCGAAGAGAAGTTGCCCTTTGCCAAGATGCCAGGAGGCGACACAGTGCTAGTCTTTTATGTCGATGGTCACACATTTTGCTATTGCGACCTCGACGGTTTCCGTTCCGTCATTGTGAAATGCCAAACCGAACGTATTCCTGAACTGATGGAAAATCAAGGAGTATGTACTCCAGACAGCCACTTTAATTCCAAATATTGGATTGGAATAAATCCTTACGCCGTTTCTGACGACCTTCTCAAAGAGCTCACGCGAAACTCATACAACATAGTTAAGGCGAAATATACTAAGAAAAGAAAATGAAAAAACTATTATTAATTCTTGCAGCGATATTAGGCTTTAATATGACTGCGAACTCACAAGAAAATAGCAAAAAAGACATGAAAACACTTGTAGTTTATTTCTCGGCAACAGGCACAACCAAGGCCGCTGCACAACGTCTGGCTAAAGAATTCAACGCCGACCTTTACGAAATCACTCCGGAAGTGCCTTACACCGACGCCGACCTCAACTGGCGCGACAAAAACTCACGCTCAACACTCGAAATGAAAGACAAATCGTCACGTCCGGCAATAAAAGGTCATTGCGACAACATCGCCGACTACGACGTGGTGTGGATTGGATTCCCGATATGGTGGTACACCGCGCCAACCATCGTAAACACCTTTATCGAAGCCCACGACCTGAGCGGCAAAACGCTCAATGTGTTCGCAACCAGTGGAGGCAGCGGAGTTAAGGATTCCTACAACGACCTGAAGAAAGCTTATCCGCAGTACAATTGGGGCGAAAGCAGGTTGATGAACAGGTAGATCAATAAGCATGCATTACATCACAAATCGTCGAGGTCATCATTTTTAGGGATTTTATTTTACCACCTGCGGCCACTTCATTCACATGGAAGATTTATAAAAAAAACTATCCGAGTTTATGGAAATGTTTGTATTTTTGCGATTCAAAATTGGCCCCGTAGTCTAATGGATAGAATTAAGGATTCCGGTTCCTTCGGTCCGGGTTCGAATCCCGGCGGGGTCACTTTTTTTTATCAGATATCATCACATCGATAGCCCCTACTCCGAACCTCGAAATCGATGCCATCCTGTTCGATGTATTATCGTAATTTTTCAACTCCTCAATAATCGCATTCTTCAGAACGCCGTTGCCAACGCCGTGAATAAATGTCACCTTCGAATAGTCGTTTTCGATGGCGCTGTCGAGCATTTTCTTGAAATAGTTTATCTGAACTCTGAAAATATCGTTGCTCGACATTCCTAAAATATTGTCAACCAATTCACCGATATGCAAATCGACAATCGCCTCGCCAGGTTGAGTCTGATGTCTGTCGATAGCGGCTTCTTTTTTCACAATATCTTTATTGGCTTTAGGCTGCATCACGCCGTCTTTCATCAGTTTGGTATAATCCGTCTCCGAACCCTTCAAAGCCGTCACAGTCGACAGGCAAATCATCATTGCCTTCTCGCCCAGCAATCCCGATTCAACGAAGCTGCCGTCTTTGAAAAAACGACTTGTTCTCAGCGAGAACGGAGCATGCAGCGGGTGATAGACAAAGTCGATATCGTCTTGGCATAGCACCACCTGAATCACACCCTCGCACCAATGCTCAATATCGTCGCGCGAGATAGCCTCTACTACCACTTTCGAAAATGGCGCGATGCTCCCGTAATCGATATTGGCATATTTTTCATCTTCTTTCAGATTGAAGCTGTACAAAGCGTCGGCTGGCGTATTGTTAATCACTGCCACATCAATCAAACCGGTCAGCAGCCACTGCTGGTCGTGCGGAATAAATGCCAGATAAACACCTTCTTCTTCGGTATTGCGCGCGAAACGTCTCAGTTCGCTTTTACGTGACTCTTCCCTAGCCTCTTGTTCTATAATCTGCTGATTCTTAATCTCTTTCTGTACATTATCAACCACCTGCTGCTGCCTCGACGGCTGTGCTCTGAAGTCCAGAACCAAGTCGCTCATCAGCACCGGCACATTGAAACCGTCTTCAATTTCAACCTCAGCCATTCTGGTGTCGATAATTTTCTTAATCACACCGCCACCCTTATCATTCAAGAAGTTAACTCTATCTCCAACTTTAAATGTTTCCATTTCTTAAAATTTTTGCAAAAATACTTAAAACTTTACAAACTTTATAACTTTCAACTCTAAACTTTTTCAACTACTCTCAACTCTACACTCTCAACTTTATTTCGTATTTTTGCAAAAAAATAAAAATGTTTCCTTGGGGTGACAACCGGCGTTTCAACAGCTACTCGTCGTACTTTCAGCGCGAGTTCGGCGGTCGTGTGCAGAAAATAAGCATAGACGCTGGGTTTTCATGTCCCAACCGTGACGGTAAAATAAGCACCGGAGGCTGCAGTTTCTGTCGCAACGACGCCTTCAACCCATCGTATTGCAAACCTGAAAAAAGCATCCGCCAACAAATCGAGGAAGGCATTGAGTTTCACCAGCGCCGCTATCGTCGAGCAAAGTCGTATCTGGCTTATTTTCAAGCATATAGCAACACCTACAAACCCGTCGACGAGCTGGAACGGCTCTATCGCGAAGCTCTCTCCGTTCCTGGTATCATAGGCATCATCATTGGCACCCGTCCCGACTGCATCAACGAGGAAATTCTTGAAATGCTGAAAAAGCTCAACACAGCGGTAGTTCTGGAATACGGGGTTGAATCGGTTTATGACAGCACTTTGCAACGGGTGAACCGCGGACACGATTTCGCGATAGCTAAAAAAGCCATCGAGCTTACTCATGAATTTGGTTTTCACAGCGGCGGGCATTTCATTTTCGGGCTTCCTAGCGAAACTCGCGACATGATGCTTCATGCCGCCGACATCATCTCCGAGTTGCCTCTCACAACAGTGAAATTTCATCAGTTGCAGATATTCCAAGGCACCGGCATGGCCGACGAATATCTTGCCAATCCCGCTGATTTTCATCTGTTTACACTTGAAGATTATATTGAGTTTGTTATCGATTTTATCGAGCGACTCAATCCCGAAATTGTTATCGAGCGTTTTGCCGGCGAGGTGCCTCCACGTTATCTGGTTTCCAAGCCTTGGCTAAATCTGCGCTACGATCAGGTGCTGGCTCTGATAGAGAGACGTCTATCCGAAAGAGACACATATCAAGGCCGGCTTTACAAATCCAATTAATCCAACAGACAATGTACCTTAAATCCAACGATCTATTTGCCGATTCCCGCCCTGAATCCATCTACGATGCCCTCCCGCGTCCTATCATCATGGCCGACAACCTGCTCACCCCCGACAACATGGGAGCGATGATTCGTCTCTCCGACAACATCGGAGCTTCGGAGATGATCTTTCTAGGCACAGAGCCCACGCACAGCCTCAGCCGCGTCAGAAAATGCGCCGCTTCAAGCCGTGACAACATCAGATGGTATTTCACGCAGGAGAACAATCTTCGCAATCTCATCCCGGCAAATAAAAAAATCGTCGCCATCGAAACGGCGACCAATGCCACAAACATTTACTCGACCCCGCTACCAGCCGACGCCGCCTTTATTGTTGGAAACGAAAGTCGCGGCATTCGTGAGGAAATCTTGAATCAGTGTGATCTGATTGTTTACATCCCCATCCCTGGCCCCACCCGATCGCTCAACGTCTCGCATGCCGCAGCTGTCGCCCTCTTCGAATGGTACCGCCAACAATTAAAAATTGATAATTGACAATTAACAATTGATAATTATCAACTGTCAACTATCAACTGTCAACTATCAACTGTCAACTATCAACTGTCAACTATCAACTGTCAACTATCAACTATCAACTAAAAAGAAAGGACCCCGTCAGGAGTCCTTTCTTTTTCTGCTCGTTAATAAATCTCAATATTACTTCACGACAACGCGCTGTACTGTTGAGTTGTCAGCGTTGTCAATGATGTTGAGGTAGTACACGCCTGTTCCGAATGCGCTCAGGTCAATTGTTGTGTTGCCACGAACGATGTTGACGAGCTGGCCAGCTGCGTTGTACACTGAAATTGCGCTGATATTCTCGCCTTCAACTTTAACCATACCTGTTGTTGGGTTAGGATAAACGTTGTATGCGCTGCCAGCGTTTTCAATCACGTTATCTTCATCAACAATCATTGTGAGAGGCATAATAACTATTGGCTTCTCAGGATCGTTTGTGAGGAACATGATAACTGCTTCCATTTCATCGCCAACTGAGTAACCGATTGAGTTGACATTGACTGTCACAACATCTTCATCACCGATAGCAATTGAACCCTCTGGCTTGCTGAGGTTAGCCCATGTTGCAGGAACTGGAGCACCCTGGCAATTCATACGAATGTGGAAGTTACCGTAAATTGTTGAGAAAACATCCTGTGCTCTGTGGAATGCGCCACCACCGTTTGTACGATAGTAGTCACCGTACTCTGAAGGTGTGCCTTCGTCGAAGTTCATAGGATAACCACCAACAGCCTGTGTGAATTCAACTGTTACCCATACATTGTAACCTGTCAGGTCAACTGGCTCGTCAAATGTAGCAATTGTCCAGTCGTTTGCAACGATTGAGTTGTAAGGAACAACTTTTTCAGCAAGAACTTCACCTGGCTGACCATACATACCCTGGCTGTAGATACGGAATGTAAGAGGAGTGTTGGCTTCAATACCAATACCAGTTTCTGATCCTTCGAAGAGTGTGTACTGTGCGCTCACGATCTTTGTGCCCATTGCTGCGCCTGCGTAAGCTGCGCCTGGGAACATAGCACCGACCTCAACGAGTTCTGGTTCTTCTGTATTCAAACCAACCAATGCCACGTTTGCACCTGTTGTCATATCTGGATCCAGGTCGTAGTTGATCTGTGTTGTAGCTGTACCTCCCTGTGTCTCACCGAAGTCAATCCAAGCTGTCCAGTCACCGATTGATGTACCTTCAGCGTTGCTGATAACGATATCTGTTGACTTCATATCGTCTTCCATAATCCAGAGATTGACTTCTTCTGTGTTGAATTCAAGTGATGCGTGTGTTTCCTGACCGATTCTTGTGTATACGAAGTTGTCGAGATAGTAGCAACCGAGTGTTGCATGTGGTGCATAGAAGTCCATAGCGTCCATCTTACGACCTACGACATTCTCACCAAAGCTGTCGAGTGACCACTGCCATGCAACGATCAATTCTTCTTCAGGATGTGTAGTTTCTGAACGATAGTAAAGTTCTGCAACGTCGAGGTCGCAGTCGACATAAATTCTGAAGTACATCCATTCGTCAACAACTGCCGGAATATCACCGTTGCCGTTAGCACCAGCGTGGACTGTACCGTGACCAACTGAATATGATGTTGAGCTTTGTCCGTCGTTTGTTGCGTTCAGGTAAGCCTGCATAGCCCATGTTGAACCAGCGCCGTTGAACTCGTGAAGGATGTTGAAGTAACCATATTTACCAGCTTCGCAATAGATAGCGAACTCAAGGTTGTAAGCGCCTGCTTCCTGACCACCAAGAAGGAGAACGTTGTCATTGCTGCCTGAAATGTAACCGCATTTTGAACCACCGGCCTCAGCGACGACACCGTCTTCGTTTGAACCTGGGTTGTTGGTCCATGTTGTCCACCAGTCGTTGCCGATAGCCTGAGCTTCAACGGCAATCTTGTTACCGACTGTATAAGCCTCGAAATCATCGTCAATCAACACCTGGTCATCAGCACCGTCGATGATACCGATGTTGTCAACATAGTATTCAGCGCCGCTTGATGGTGGATAGAAGTCCATAGCATCGAGTGTACGGCCAACCTGGTTTTCACCGAAGCTGTCGAGTGACCACTGCCATGAGCAGATTTCCTCTTCTGGCTGACCAGCTACATTGAAGAACAATGTTGCGAGGTCATTGTCCATGTCGATGTGCACTCTGTACTGCATCCACTGATCCCAAACGCAAGGAACATCAGCTGTTCCGTTGCTACCGGCGTGAACTGTACCGTGACCTTCGCCAACCACTGTTGAGCTCTGACCGTCATTTGTTGCGCAGAGATAGAACTGAGCTGCCCATGTTGAGCTGCCGCCTGCGAAGTGGTGCAAAACATTGAAATAACCGCATTTTCCATTCGGAACGTAAGCATCGAACACGAGGTCGAATGTACCTGTTTCAATACCACCAAGTCTCAAAACCTGGTCGTTACCATAGGTGAAGTGTGCTGCCATTGAGCCACCAGCCTCACCGAAGACACCGTCTTCAGATCCGCCAGGAGCGTTTGACCATGTTGTCCAAGGCTCGCCAAGTGTTTGAGCGATCTTGTTACCAGCAGTCTGTCCTTCAAAATCGAAGTACATTGACTGTGCGAATGTACTGCCTGCTAAGAAAGCAATCATCGCGAAAAGTAAAGATAATCTTTTCATTTGATTTAATTTTAGTTAAACATTAATTTCCTAATTTGTCGTTCTTTTCGAACTTGCAAATATAACAAGTTTTTTTAATTACACTATCTTTTTTTCGATTTTTTTACTTCAAATAGGCCAAAACCGACACCTGTCCGGTGATGTCGTCGCCCATTTCCACTTGAATATCAGCGTCAATCGGGAGGAAGAAGTCAACACGCGAACCGAATTTTATCATACCGAACTCCTTGCCCACTTCAGCCTTGTCGCCTTCCTTGACATTGCATACAATTCGTCTGGCCATCACGCCGGCCACCTGTCTGAACAGCACCTCCCTGCCCTTCTCATCCTTCACAGCCACCGAGTTGCGCTCATTCAATTCCGACGATTTCGGATTGATCGCAAACAATTTCTTGCCCGGATGATATTTCACATAGCTGACCACTCCGCTTATCGGGAACCAGTTCACATGCACGTCGTAAGCCGACATAAACACCGAAATCTGAATCCTCTTGTCGTGGAAATATTCCTTTTCCTCAACTTCTTCAATAGCCACAATCTCACCGTCAGCCGACGACACCACGGCATTTTCCTCGTGCGTTATCACCCTCCGCGTCGGAACACGGAAAAAAGTAATCGACCATATGAAAATAATTGTACCTATTATTATTAGGCCGGCCAAAATTGTCCAGTGTGTATTCACAAAAATAGCGTTCAACACCATCGAGGCGGCGACAATCAGCAGAACAATCACCGTAAACACTGTGGCAATAACGCCATATCCTTTTTTATGTATATACATAACCTATTGGTTTACTTAAACATTAACATCACAGTTCCGAAATAGCATATCGTCAGATAGCAATAAACAAACGGCACAGCCAAAAACGTGGCGTCAAACCTGTCTAAAATGCCACCGTGACCCGGAATCACATTGCCCGAGTCCTTCACTCCCGCCTGACGTTTCATCATCGACTCGCAAAGGTCGCCCAAACTGCCGAAAATCACAACAATCATTGCCATTCCCATCATTTTCCAGTCGCTCATCAAATTCAACCAGAAATGATTCACCAAATATGCGGTCAAAATCGTCATCACCAAGCCGCCCATGCTGCCTTCTATCGTCTTCTTGGGTGAAATACGCTCAAACAACTTGTGTTTTCCGATTGCCATGCCCGTCAGATATGCGAAAACATCGTTTATCCAAATCAAGCAGAACAATATGATTAACAGGTATTTACCGCCTACAAAAACAACAGGTGTTCTGTAAATATCCATCATCATTTTGCACGGCAAAGCCACAAAAAGCATAGCTGTCCAAAAACTGACAGCGACTTTCTCAAAAGAATATTCTTTGGAAAACAATGCAATTAATAAAGGTATAAGCAAAAACAGTATGCCAATGATATAATCAATTGGGTATAATACAACACTCAGCACATAAAACAATGTCGGCAGTATCATTATCCAAGGCATCAAGCTGCTCTTTTCTTCTTTCAGCATAAGCCTGCCAACCTCTTTGGAACCAATGATTACCGTCACCAGCATCACTGCAAAGAAAGCCCAATAATTCAAAAGTATGCTTCCAATCACCACGATTACAAACAAACTTCCGAACACCGTTCTTTTTGCCAGTTCACTCATTTTTCACATCATTTTAACCTGCAAATATACGAATTTTTATTCGTTTAATAAAATTATTGCACTTTTTTCGCTTCATTCCAGAGCGCATCCATTTCCGCCAGCGTCATATCCGCCACACTCTTCCCCATCTCCCTCGCTTTATCCTCGATATACGTAAAACGCTTTTTAAACTTGGCATTGGCATGCTCCAAAGCCGTGTCGGCATTCACTTTTATAAATCTCGAATAGTTCACCAGAGCGAACAGCAAATCGCCGAATTCCTCGTCTTTGCGTTCAATCGGGCCATTGTTTTTCACTTCTTGCTGCAGCTCGTCCATCTCCTCGAGAACCTTCTCCCAGCATTCCTCCTTGTTGGGCCAGTCGAAGCCCACACCCGATGCTTTGTCGGTCATGCGATAAGCCTTCAGCAGTGGCGGCAAACCTGCGGGAACTCCGCCTAAAACACTACGGTTGCCTTCTTTCTTAATCTTTATCTTCTCCCAATTTTCAAGCACTTCCTCGGCCGATTCCACCTTCACGTCGCCATAAATATGCGGATGGCGCACAATCAGCTTGTCGCATATGCTGTTAATCACATCCGATATATCGAACAAACCTCTCTCGTCAGCGATGCGGGCATAAAACACTATATGCATTATCAAATCGCCAAGCTCTTTCTTAACATCCTGATAATCAGACGCTAAAATCGCCTCACTCAGTTCGTATGTTTCTTCAATCGTCAGATGACGCAAACTCTCAATGGTTTGCTTTTTATCCCAAGGACATCCTTTACGAAGGTCATCCATGATGTCCAAAAGCCGTTTAAATGCCTCTAATCTCTTGTCCATATCTAAAAATTTGTGCAAAGATAACAATCTTTAGTCTTTAGTTGTTAGTTTTTTGTAACTGATTTTTAAATACCCTAAAAAAATCTAACGTCTAAGGTCTAACGTCTAAGGTCTTTTTACTATATTTGCGCCGTGAAATTTTTTCCAAAATATAGCACATTATTATTACTCTTTTTGTTGATTATCAATAGCTTTGATACTGTATCGGCAAAAAGCAACGACACCATTAATAATAGGTGCGACAAGTATAATCTTCAGGTGGAATTCCGCCCGAGCTACGGTTTCATCATTACACATCACCCCGAAATGCAGTATTTCAGGGCACATTTCCCGATGTTTGAGTTCAGCATACAAAATGTAACATATGGCCGCTCCTACTATCAAAAAAGCTTCAACTATCCGGCTTTCGGCATCACATTTTTGTATTCCGACTTGGGCAATATGCCTGAAATCGGCTGCGTCTACGCAATTTATCCGTTTTTAAGATTCAACTTGCTAAAAAGCCGTAAAAACGAGTTGAACTTCAAATTTGGCATTGGTCCAGGCTATCTGACCAAGATTTACGACGCTCAGGAGAACCCCAAAAACACCTTCATCGGAGCGCATGTAAACGCCACCATACATCTGTCGTTGGAATACAACCGCTTCATAACCGACAGGTTGAGCTTGTCGGCTTTCATCGGATTCACGCACTGTTCCAACGGAGCGCGCCGAACTCCGAACAACGGCATCAATATGGCTCATGCAGGCATCAGCACAAAGTATTTCATTCACGAGCCTAAAGAGCGTCTGCCTCAAAAAGATGTCGAAAGGCCAAAAACTTCATTCTATGTCGCATTTCTGTACATAATCAAAGACATTGACGAATATACCGGATATGACGATTATTTTTCGGTCTACAACATACAGGCCTATTACATGTGGCGTCTAACCAAAGTCAGCAAATTGGGCGTAGGTTGCGACCTCGTGTACGACATGACCGACCGAGAAGTGTTGAAATTCAAAGGTATAGAATTCAACGACTTTGAGATTCTTAGGACAGGCATCAATGTGTCATACGAGTTTTGCTTCGACGACACATCGTTTTTCATAGTTGCAGGCACTCATCTTTCCGGAAAGGACTTGAGCGAAGGCTACCTCTATCAGAAGATTTGCGCCAAACAGAATCTGACAAAGCATTTTTTCATCACTTGCGCCCTGACCACACATTTCGGTTGGGCTGATTTTTTCACCATGGGAGCAGGATTTAGAATCAATTAAACATGAAGGCTAAGTATTTGATTATATTGTTATTGTTGTTTGTCACATGTTTTACATCATGCGACAAAGCCCCTCTGACTGTCGGCACAATAATCACCGAAAGCCGTCCTCTCCCCGACTTCAACAAAGTTTATTTTTATGACGATTTCAACATGGTGCTGGTTTGTTCCGACACCAACTACATTGAGATCACCACGGGCGAAAACATCATGGAGAATATAACTACCGAAGTGATTGACAAGGCTCTGATTTTTCATAATAACAACACTGTGTCATGGATCCGTCCCTACGACTATGAGCGCAATGTAGTGTTGCATTACAAAGACATCACTTATTTCACATTCGCTTCATGCGGCAATGTAACATGCGAAACTCAATACAACAACGACCGGATCAATCCTAACGGACATTATAGATTTAAAATCGAAGGCAGCTCGGGCGATGTCGATTTGCCTATAAACAACTGCAAAGATCTGTTATTCCAGTATCAGTCCGGCACAAGTCATATAAATCTTCACGGCAGCAACAATGGCACCATTACCATCGACAAAAGGAGCTATGGCATATTCGATGCCCGCGACTACTGCGCCGACAATGTGATTATAACAAGCAAAACGCCGGCTCACAGCTACATCTGGGCCAACGACACCATCAAAGCCGAAATCCTACAACACGGCAATGTATATTATAAAGGAAATCCTTCGGAAATACAGGTCAATTACGGCCCATATTCCGAAGGAAAACTGCTTCCTCTTTCTGAATAGCCACTAGCCATTAGCCATTAGCTATTAGCCATTAGCTATTAGCTATTAGTATGCTTTCGCGAAGATAACTCTTCTCTTGGATGGTTTTCCAGAGAATACGTCGACGCCGTCTTCGTAGTCGTCATCCAATGGGATGCAACGCAAAGTAGCTTTTGTCTCTTCCTTGATAGCCAACTCGGTCTCGGTTGTGCCATCCCAGTGAGCATAAGCGAATCCACCGTTTTCGATAACCTGCTTGAACTCGTCCCAAGTGTCAACGCGATGGGTGTTAGCCTTGCGGTATTCAAGAGCTCTGTTGAACAAGCTGTTCTGAATCTCGTCGAGCAAACCGAGAATGTGGTCTTCCATCTCAGCCTCTGAAATCGACTGTTTAGTCAAGGTGTCGCGGCGAGCAATCTCAACTGTCTGGTTCTCAACGTCACGTGGACCTGCTGCAAGACGCACCGGCACACCCTTCATTTCCCATTCAGCGAATTTGAATCCAGGTTTCTGAGTGTCGCGGTCGTCAAATTTCACTCTAAGTCCTTTAGCCTCAAGACGTTGTTTCATCTGGTTGCAGTAGTCAAGAACAGCCTGCTGCTGGTCGTCGGTCTTGTAGATAGGCACGATAACCACCTCGATTGGGGCGACTTTTGGAGGCAGCACGAGACCGTTATCATCTGAGTGAGCCATGATGAGAGCACCCATCAAACGTGTTGAAACGCCCCATGATGTAGCCCAAACGTATTCGAGTTTATTTTCTTTATTGAGATATTTCACGTCAAACGCCTTGGCAAAGTTCTGTCCGAGGAAGTGCGAGGTACCAGCCTGCAAAGCCTTGCCGTCCTGCATCATAGCCTCAATGCAGAATGTCTCGACTGCTCCTGCAAAACGCTCGTTAGCCGATTTTATACCGCGAATGACCGGAACAGCCATGTATTTCTCGGCAAAGTCAGCGTAAACGCCCAGCATTTTCTCGGCTTCAGCCATAGCTTCCTCACGTGTGGCGTGAGCGGTATGACCTTCCTGCCACAGGAACTCGGCTGTGCGGAGGAACAAGCGTGTACGCATCTCCCAGCGCACCACGTTAGCCCACTGGTTGCACAAAATCGGGAGGTCGCGATAACTCTTGATCCAGTTACGAGCTGTATCCCAAATGATTGTCTCTGAAG
>JAFZXP010000011.1 GCA_017616735.1 Bacteroidales bacterium | reverse complement strand
CGGCTTCCTCCTTGAGCTCGCACAGGCACAGATGACACGTGAGATCTTCCCGAAAGCAACCTTGAAATACATGCCTCCGACAAAGTTCATGACAGGTAACATTTTCCGCGGTCACATCCAGGATGCATTGTTCAACATGATCGGTATCTGGACACATCAGGGAATCCAGCTGCTCGGTATGCCTACTGAGGCTATCCACACCCCATTTATGAGCGACCGTTACCTCTCAATCGAGAACGCAAAATACATCTTCAACAATATGCACAGCATAGGCGAGGAGATGCAGTTCCGTGAAGGCGGTATCTGCCGTGAACGTGCTAAGTTAGTGTTAAACAACACTATAGCATTGCTCGAAGAAATCGTTAAGGAAGGTTTGTTCACCGCTTTGGAAAAAGGTATCTTCGGTGATGTGAAACGTCCGAAGAACGGCGGTAAAGGCTTGGAAGGCGTTACACAAAAGGGTGAGAACTACTATAATCCGTTTGTGGAGATAATGAAGGGAAAACGTTAATAAAGTTGACAGTTGACAGTTGACAGTTAACAGTTAATAGTTGACAGTTGACAGTTTTATCATGCATAAGATAAGACCTTATGTTCTGCCGATAGCCATAGTGCTGGGACTTTTGTTTCACACATGGTGCGGTCTTGTTAGATTTATAGTGCCATATCTCGTGTTCAGCATACTTTTGCTGAATTTCGCGGCGGTCGATGTGAAAAAGCTGCGGTTCTCGAAGATGGATGTCTGGCTGATGTTGTACCAGATTGTGGTGAGCATTGGAATGTATTATTTGCTTACTGCACTGAATGTCAATGAGATAGTGGCACAGGGAATATTGGTTGGCGTGTTATGCCCTGTGGCGGCATCGGTGGTGGTGATATCGTGTATGCTGGGCGCCAATCGTGAGACGGTGACGAGTTATACCATCATGGGTAATCTGATGGTGGCGGTGATGGCGCCGATTTATTTCTCGTTCATCGGATTGCATCAGGAGATGTCATTTTGGACATCGTTTCTGATGATATTCAAAAAAATAGGCACTGTAATAGCGCTTCCGTTCTTTGTGGCTTTGATTGGACAGAAATTCATGCCGAAGGTGAACGATTTCTTTTGCAGAATCAAAGGACTGTCGTTTTATCTTTGGGCGATGGCGCTCACAATAACGTTAGGCCAGACAATAGATTTCATGTTTCTGAAAGGGAAAGAGAATCTGTCAGCAATAATCTGGCTGGGCATTGCTTCGGTGATATTTTGCGCGATCCAGTTCGGACTCGGCAAATTCATCGGCTATAAATACGGCGACATCATTGCGGGAGGCCAGCTGCTGGGGCAGAAAAACTCGGCCATGGGAATCTGGATGGCAAACACCTACCTGAATCCGTTGGCGTCGATTTTTCCGGCGATGTACTCGATTTGGCAGAATCTGTTCAATAGTATACAGATGTGGTGGCATGAGAAAAAGTTAGGAGTTAGCAGTTGACAGTTAGCAGTTGACAGTTAGCAGTTAAGAGTTTAAATTTAAAATATTATGAAATTTTTTAAAACAACCTTATTGATCATGGGAAGCATGGTAATGTTATCCGCATGTGATACTCGTTATAAAATAAAGGAGTATCCTATGACAGAACGCGACGAGACCGTCGTTGACGATTATTTTGGAACCAAGGTTTACGACCCTTACCGTTGGCTTGAGAACGACACTTCGGCAGCCACTGTGGCATGGGTTGAGATGCAACGTGCTTTGACAAACGAATATCTAAGCCATATTCCGTTGAGGGCTAAGTTGAAAGATAGACTGACGCAAATCGCTGATTATGAGAAATATGGCGTGCCGTCAAAGCGTTTTGGCAAATATTTCTTCAGCAAGAATGACGGATTGCAGAACCAGAGCGTGTACTACGTGCAGGAAGTGGACGGAGTGCCTGAGGTGTTGCTCGATCCTAACAAGCTTTCAGATGACGGCACTGTGTCGCTGGGCGGAATGAGTCTGTCGAACGATGGTAAGTATTTGGCATACACAATTCAGCGTAGCGGTTCAGACTGGGTTGAGATATACGTGTTGGATGTGGCTACCAAGCAGTTGCTGCCCGACCATATTGAATGGGCCAAGTTCACTGATGCCAGCTGGTATAAGGATGGCTTCTTCTATGCCGCATACGACAAACCTGTGGCAGGTAAGGAGTTTTCCAACGTGAATGAAAATCATAAGATTTACTATCATAAGTTGGGCGATTCTCAGGATAAGGATAAGCTCTTTTACGAGAATCCGAGTCAGCCACGTTACTTCCATGGTGTCAGCGTAACCGACGACGAGCGTTACATGTTCCTTTATGAGAGCGGTCAGGGCGCAGGACATACACTTTGGATGCGCGACATGGCAGATCCTAACGGCAAGTTTGTGCAGATAGCCTTCGATATGGACTACAATTATTCGCCAATCGACATCATCAACGGCAAGATGTACATCATGACCAACTATGATGCTCCGAAAGGACAGATCTGCGTGGTCAATGTCAACGATATGAATAAGGTGTCGATAGACAACTGGCAGGTGTTGCTTCCTGAGTCGGACAACGTGATGGTGTCGGCACAGATGGGAGCAGGCAAAATGATTGTGACCTACGACCAGGACGCCTCAAATCATGCCTTCGTCTATGAACTTGACGGTACTTTGAAACATGAGATAAAATTCCCTACCTTTGGAGCCACAGGTATTGTGAGCCGCTATGAAGAACCTGAGATTTTCTACGCATTTACATCGTTCACATTCCCGACTACAATCTATCGTTATGATATTGAGACAAATAAGTCGATAGTGTTCCGCGCTCCTAAGGTTGATTTCAACCCTGAAGACTACACCACCGAACAGATATTCTATACCAGCAAGGACGGCACACGCGTCCCGATGTTCCTCACATATAAAAAAGGTATGAAGAAGAATGGTAAGAACCCGACTTTGCTTTATGGTTACGGCGGATTTAACATCACGCTGAATCCGGGCTTCTCGGTGATGCGCATTCCATTCCTCGAGAGAGGTGGTATTTATGCGATGGCCAACCTGCGCGGCGGCAACGAGTATGGCGAGCAGTGGCACTTGGCCGGCACTAAGTTGCAGAAACAGAATGTGTTCGACGACTTTATCGCTGCTGGCGAATATCTGATTGACAACAAATACACTTCACCGGATTACCTAGCTGTCAACGGCGGCTCGAATGGCGGTTTACTGGTCGGCGCTGTCGTAAATCAGCGTCCGGAATTGTTCCGAGTGGCAGTGCCTCAGGTGGGTGTGATGGATATGCTGCGTTATCATCTGTTCACCATTGGTTGGAATTGGGCTAGCGACTACGGCACCAGCGCCGACAGCAAGGAGATGTTCGAGGCTTTGTACGCATATTCTCCGTTACATAACATCCAAAGTGGTGACAATGTGAAGTATCCTGCTATCATGGTGACTACAGCCGACCACGATGACCGTGTGGTGCCGGCACATTCATTTAAGTATGCTGCGACACTGCAGGCGTCACAGACAGGCGACGAGCCCAAGATTATCCGCATCGACAGCAAAGCCGGTCATGGCGGTGGAAAGCCGATGGCCAAGGTTATTGAGGAACAGGCCGACATCTACGCCTTCGTACTTTATAACATGGGAATTGAATAATTAAAATATAGAATACAAATTTAAATATAAAACGATGAGACTCAGATATTTGATGTTACTCTCTTTATCATTTTTATTGATAGGATGTGATGGTGATACTGACAAGAAACAGAATTATGATCCAACGATTCCTGTTGAGATTTCTGTTGTAGAAATCGACAACGACAAGGATTATCGTAATTATGTCGGTACGATTAAAAGCGAGATGAAGATAGCTCTTTCGTTCCCGCTGGGTGGTACTATTACTGATATTTATGTCAACAATGGACAGAAAGTAAAGAAAGGCGCCATCATTGCAAAGGTTGACGAAACTACCGCCAGAAGTTTGCATGATGCGGCTTTGGCTTCATTAAACCAGGCGGAAGACGGTTACCAACGTCTGAAACAGGTGCACGAGGAAGGCGGCATCAGCGATGTCCGTTGGGTGCAAATGGAGACAGACCTGGAGAAGGCCAGACAGGCAGAGATATCGACACGCAAACATCTTGAAGATTGCACTGTTTATGCTCCACAAGATGGTATAATCAGCATGGGTGACCGTGTGATTGGCGAGTATATGCGCCCGTCAGAGACATTCTGTAACATCATCGATATTGACAAACTCATTGTCGAATTCTCTGTGCCTGAGAAAGAAGTGAGTATGATTAATAAGGGTGATAAAGGGGTAGCCGAGATACAGGCACTTGGCGTCGTTGATCAACCAATTGTGATTTCTGATAAATCCGTTGTTTCGAATCCTTTCGGACATACCTACACAGTGAAAGCCAGAATCGATCTTGGCGATAAAAATGCGCTTCCAGGCATGGTTGTTAAGATTCGTCTCAGCACTACATCGCATTCCGGTATCATTATACCTGCATCATGCGTACAAACTGTGTCAGACGGACTCGCCGTTTGGACGCTGAAGAACGGTAGATCATACCGTCGCATCATCGAGGTCGGCGACTTTGTGAAAAATGGCGTGCTTGTCGAAAAAGGTCTCGAATTTGGCGACACCATTGTCACGGTAGGTTACCAGAAACTGTTCAATGGAGCTAAAGTTTCTTTTAAATAATTCATAATCAATAAAATAGAAACTATGGCTCGGAAAAGAAATATTGTCGAAGCTGCTATGAAGAACAATAATTTGGTGTTCTTCTTTATGGCAGTTATCGTTATTTTCGGATTTTTCGCACTTCCTCGCTTGAAGAAGAACGAGTTTCCGGATGTGACGATACGTACCGGCGTGGTGGCGGTGGTGTATCCGGGTGCCTCAGCCGACGAGATAGAGCAGAGGGTGGCAGGCGTTACCGAACAGTATCTGTTCACCTTCGCCGATGTTGATAAAAGCAAGACCTATTCTTATTCCAAAGACGGCATGCTGATTATCATCGTCAACCTCAACAACGACTGCGTTGACGCTAAGATGACATGGTCGCGTATTCGTCAGGGATTGGTGCTTTTCAAGACTACCGACTTGCCTAAAGGTGTCTTGGCCACTGCGGTTATTGATGACTTCGGTAATGCTTCGTCATTGCTGCTTGCCATTGAAAGCGACCAGCGTTCATCGCGAGAATTGCGTGAGTTTGCCGATAAACTTGCCAATAAGCTTCGTACCATCAAGACAATGGGTAACATCAAGATTGTGGGTGAGCAAAAAGAAGAGATCGCTGTTTACATGGACCCGGCTCGCATGACGCAATATGCAGTTTCGCCTGGCGTTGTGACAGCTGAACTGGCAGCACACAGTTTGCGAACCATCTCGGGTAAGGTTGACAATGAGGATGGTCAGGCTTTGATTCATGTGGAGGTGCCTATTGACGACTTATACACATTGAATGAGTTGGTCATCTTCTCTGATCCTGTAACAGGTCAGACTGTGAAGCTTCGCGATGTGGCACGTCTCGAGCGTCGCTATCAAGAGGCATCGCAGTATATCCAATATTCAGACAGTATTGTCGACAATAACCGCTGCCTGATGTTCTCTATGGAGATGCGCCCTGGTTACAACGTGGTGGCATTTGGCGAAGAGGTGAACCAGAAAATCGACGCTTTCCTTGCGACAGCGCCACCTGATATTAAAGTGCACCGAATCACCGACCAGCCTGTGGTGGTCAACAAGTCGGTGATGTCGTTCTTGAGAGACCTTATCGAAGCTATCATCATAGTTATCTTGGTGATGCTCATGCTGTTCCCGTTGAGGACAGCTTTGGTGTCATCGACATCAGTGCCGGTGTGTATAGCTGCGGCATGGGCTATCATGTATCTGCTTGGAATGGAGCTCAACACCGTGACTTTGGCTGCTCTCATCGTTGTCTTGGGTATGATAGTGGACGACTCGGTTGTCGTTATTGACGGTTACACCGACATGTTGGCGGAAGGGCACTCGCGATGGTATTCGGCAGCGGTATCCACCAAGAGTCTTATGACTTCAATGCTTATTGCTACTTGTTCCATCTCGTGTATGTTCTTCCCGATGCTGCCGCTTATGAACGGCACTAATATGGGTGACTTCATCAAGCTGTTCCCATGGGCAATCTTCATCACTTTGGCGTGTAGTTTTTTGTATGCCATCTGGGTGATTCCATTTATGTCGGCAAGAATGATTGCACCTCAGAACCCTAACAAACGCTCTAGATTCGAGAAGATTCAGGCTAAGTTCTTCGAGTTGCTACAAAACGGGTATAAGAAGCTGCTTAATTTGTGCTTCCGCCATAAATGGGCAACTGTTTTTACTGCTGTGTTGTCAGTGTTTATTGGTGTTTTCTTCTTCACGAAGATTAATATACAGATGCTTCCGAAGGCCGAGCGTGACAGCTTTGCCGTTGAGATACATCTGGCCTACGGCAGCTCCATCGAGGAAACAGCAGCTGTGGCTGATTCGCTTACCAAGATTTTGAAAGCCGACAAACGTGTGAAATCGGTGACTGCATTTATCGGAATGGCATCGCCGCGTTTCCATATGACATATGCTCCGGAGCCTTTGCCGACCAATGCCTACGCGCAGTTTATCGTCATAACAGAGTCGGATAATGCCACCAAGGAAATGATGAACGAATATCCGAAGAAGTTTGAGAATTACTTCCCGATAGCGCAGATTCGTTTCAAACAAATGGATTATCAGATAGTTAATGCACCTGTTGAATATTACATTAAAGGTGATGACTACGAGAAACTCAGCATCGTCAGCGACTCTATCCTGACATTTATGAAGAAGGATCCGAACCTGTTTTATGTACATTCTGATTATGATGAGTCGGAAGAGGTTATTCAGGTTGAACTTGACATGGAAGAAGCTAGCCGCCTAGGTGTGGCACAGTCGGTATTGTCGGTATATTTGGCAAGCGCCCTTACGGGAAGCAGCGTCGTGTCATTGTGGGAAGGCGGTTATAATCTTCATACAACGGTATATACCGAAGGCGTTCATGATATTGATTATGAGGGTCTTGGCGATATGTTGATTCCGACTTCGAAACCAGGCGAGTGGGTGCCTCTGCGTCAGGTGGCGAAGCTGGTGCCGGTGTTCAAGCATTGTAACATGCCTCATCGTAACGGCATGAAATGTATCACAGTGGCTGCTGATGTCGTGCCTGGAGCCGGACAGCTCAGAGAGTTTGCCAAGATTAACGATTACATCGAGACATTGAATATTTCTGATGATATTATCATAGAAGAAGGTGGCTCGATGGCTGTGACCAGGGAGACAGTGCCGTCACTCATTCAATCAATTATGGCTGCTATAGTGGTGATGTTTATAGTGCTGATTATACACTATGCGAAGATTGGAATCTCTATGCTGTCGCTGTCAGTGTCGGTGCTTTGTATCTTCGGCGCCACTTTCGGACTATGGCTGTTTGGTCTTGACCTTTCGGTGACAGCAATCTTAGGTGTCATCTCGCTCATCGGTATCATTGTGCGTAATGCTATCATCATGTATGACTATGCCGCTGAGCTTCGTGAGAAAGAACATCTGTCAGTGCATCAGGCGGCCTATGAGGCTGGTTTGCGCCGTATGAGGCCAATTTTCCTGACTTCAGCGACTACAGCTTTGGGTGTGATTCCGATGATTCTGGCCAAGACTTTGCTTTGGGAACCGATGGGCGTGGTGATTTGTTTTGGCACAATATTCACTTTCCCGCTTGTGGTGACAGTGTTGCCGGTGGCTTATTGCCTTGCATTCGATGCTGGTGAACGCGACAAGAAAATCTTAAACAGAATCAATATGGATTTCTTGAGGAGGTTTGACAGACGCGACAAACGCAACGAGAAAAGAAACAGAATGGAGCAGGAAATTTTAGATTATTAGAATTATGAAAAGATATGTTTTAATATTGATATTGGCATTCATGGCTTTGGGTTTGAAAGCCCAAAACGCTGATGTATTGACTCTCGACTCGTGTTTCGCGCTGGCCAGAGCAAACAATGCCCAATTCAAGACCAATCAACTCGAGGTTGAAAAAGCCAAGGAGGTCAAGAAACAGGTATTCACAAAGTATTTTCCACAGGTCAGTGCCAATTATTTGGCATACTATGCGGCTAAGCCCATGATAGAGTATGGCGTTGATGATATTCACGACGATTTCGGTGAGATTTTGAAGGCTATAATCGAATTCCTTAACAATAATGTAGGATTGAATGTGCCTGAAGAAATTGAATTGCTGCAATACGGTCACAGCGTAAGTGCCATGGCTGTGCAACCTGTGTATGCCGGCGGACGTGTGCGTGCCGGCAACCAACTGGCCAAACTTGGTATAGAGGCGGCCGAACTGAAGGCCGAGGTGTCGGAACGCGACCTGCTGGAAAGCATAGAGTCGACATATTATCTGGTGGTGGGTCTTCAATCGAAAGTGGCTACGCTTGAATCGGCATTGACTTTAATTGATTCTCTAGACCGTGTGGCCGACGTGGCACTGAAAGCCGGACTGGTTACCAAGAACGACCAATTGCGTGTGGCATTGGAACGCAACAAGTACAAAGCTCTTCAGCTGCAGCTGAACAATGGCATCAAGCTTGCTTCACAATTGTTGTGTCAGGAAATCGGAATTGATTATCCTGCTGATGGCTTGAAGCTTGACAACGATTTGGAAGATGCCGATTTCCTGATTGAGATTGAAGATTTTGAACGTCCTGAGATGCGACTCTTACAACTTCAGATTGATGCGGAAGTGTTTTACAAACGTCTGTCAAGAGGAGAGGCATTGCCTCAAGTTGGCGTGGGAGCTACAATGTGGTATGGTAATATGATTACAGATTACAAGCTTAACGGTATGGTGTTTGCCCGACTGGAGGTGCCGATTACCAAATGGTGGGAGACATCACATAAGATCAAAGAGCATAATCTCAAGATTGAACAATACAAAATTATGCAGCAGGATTTGACCGAAAAGATGTCGTTACAAGAGGAACAGTCTTACAATCAGATGATTGAGGCTCAGGCATTGCTGGAATCAGACAAATCGGCTCTTGACATGGCTCAGGAAAACTATCGTGTGGCCGAGTTGAACTACCGCGCAGGTATTACGACAATTACCGACGTGTTGGAGGCTAATGCCTTGCTGCTTCAAGCACAAAATGCCATCACCGACCGTCAGATAACTTATGTGTCGGCTAAACGCAGATATCATGATTTAACAGGTAAATAGTTGAATATTAACAAATTAAATAAATAATGCTATGAAAAGAAAACTTATCTCACTATGCATGATTGCAATGCTGTGCATGCCGGTGTTGGCACAGCGCATTGTTGAAGCTAATGATGACTTTGCCGATTACAAGCGCAATAGCGTTTCGGTGGTTTGGACCAGGTATAACGACAGATTTGACAGCAATGTCGAAGCTGCTTTGTCTAGTTTTGGAATGGGCAGAAAATTTGATGTCAACAAGATTGGTACAAAGAATGTTACATTGAGTGTCAGCCGTTTCGTTGAAAATACTAACAGCCTTAAAGGCTATCAGCCGGATGGCTTTACAGCAAGAAATATCATGAATTGCCTTAATGAGGCTGAGGCAGGAAAACAGATATTCAATTATGTGCTGCAACGTGACGCTGATGGTCGTTTCAGCCGTCAGGTTCTCGATGAGCGCGGACTTTGGAACGCTACAGATAAGGATGCCATTGAGGCTCAGATGACACAGGTTGATGCTTTGGGTCAGAACGGCGAGGCTCTGATTGAAAAGAGTTATGTTGTGGTTATTGATGTTAAAAATCCTACCATGAAAGAAAAGCAGACTGTAGACAGCAAGGGCAATAAAGTGACTAAGAAGTACTGGACAGTCGATATGGGCGGTTATGTGTTCAAAATCAGCAACGGACATGAAACAGCAGTCAGAGTGCTGAATGACATGTGGATTTATGATAAAGATGATGCAGCGACACGTGCCGCAAAGAAAAAGGCATACGATGACCTTGAAATAAATATGGTTTTGGAAGATGCTGTAGGTGTCACGGGCATTGATGAAGATTTGCAGAAAGCCATTGAGAGCGGTGCCAGAAGCTTAGTTGGAAAGATGGTGAAGGATATTCCAGCATGGCAAGTGGCTATAGATTGTGAAACTGTAAAACCATTCATTACAGCCAAGATCGGTACCAAAGAAGGCGTGCGCAACGGACATCGTTACGCTATATTCGGACAGGTGTACAACCCGAAAAAAGAAGTGAACGAATTCAGACGTAAAGGCTTTGTCAGAGCTACAGTTGTGGCCGACAACATGAGGGTGGCCGACGGTCATGCCGATTCTACATATTTCTACAGAATTTCAGGCGTAAAGCCTTTGAAAGGCAATGAGATCCTTAAGGAGAAAAAAGATTTCGGCTTGGGCATCAGTGTTGATTACACTCTGAACGGCAGCTCGGGAGCTCCAAAGGAAACCCGCACTTTCGGTTCGTTCTCAATGGTGAATTTGGGCTTCGATTTCCTTTTGAATATCGGAAAACGTGGATTCAGCCAGTATATCACCATGAACTTCGGTTTGGATAACATGAGCGGTGACCATATTATGCAAGGTCGTGATGAATTTGGTGTACATGATATTAACAATGAAGACAATGAGTTCTTATTCAAGAAAGGAGCTGTGTTCTTCAATGGATCGTTAGGCTATATGTGCGGTATAAAAGTGTACCATTTCCTTGAGATTCAGCCATATCTCAGAGTGGGTGCCGATGTCTATGGCGGCTCTAAAGTATCGCTAAACAAATTGAAGGAACTTGCTGAAATCGAAGGCTATACTCCAAAAGAGGAGATGACAGAGGATAACACCAAGACAAAGGCATATTTATATCTCGATCCAGGTGTACGTTTCGCATTCAACATTTACTACCCGGTGCAGATTTATACACAAGTCAACTATAATGTCAATATCTGGGGTTTTGACGCATACAAAGTCATCAACGATTATCTGAAAGATTGCGGATACGGCCACTCAAACGGTCTTGGCTTGGCTTTCGGTGTCAGATGCTGTTTCTAATGTTCACATTTAAATAACAAATACTATGAAGAAGATTTTATTGATAACATTAACCGCTCTGTTTGCATTTATGTCGATGGAGGGTTTCGCGCAGTCGCAAAGAAAAAAACGCGCGGCTATTTTCACCAACCCGCAGAACTATGACGCTCAAGTGATAGCCGTGGGAACTACAGGCACCAAGTATATCTATGTGTCGGGCACAGGCAAGAAGCTGGAAGGCGCTTTGTTCCAGGCACAACAGAATGCCATTCACGCATGTATATTCAAAAACATTCCAGGTACCCCTCAAGCTGAAGGCGTGCCGGCATTGTACGACGCTCAAGAGCCAAAACCAGAAGATGAGGAATTCTTCGACGAATTCTTCGCTCCGGATGGTATGTATCTGAGCTTTATCGCCAACCGCAGCACTCTGAAACCGGAAGGTAAGGATGTGGTTGATATTGGCAAGGGATATTTCCAGGTGCGTTTGAAAGTGCAGGTTAGTTACGACCAATTGAAAAAGTATCTCGTCGACAACGGTAAAGTAAAGGCTTTTGCAGCCGACCTGCAGGGTGTGGCAAAGCCGAAGATGATAATCTTCCCATCGGACGAATGGTGCAAAAAAGCCGGTTACACCGACAAGAACGGCAATCCCGACTATAACAAAGCTTTGTCGGATGACAATCTGCGCGACATGATCGCAACTTTCGAAGGCTTTATGAGCAAGGCGGGATACGAAATCAACGACCTCCGTCAGGAGCTTAACGATTACAAGACCTCGCGCGCTTATGACGCTGCCGAGGAATACGGCAACGAGAAAGCCGCTACCATGAAAGACATGTTGGAATCGGCTGTACGTGCCGATATGCGCATTGAATTCGATTATCGTATGAAGAATGAGGCTGGTAAACAGTATGTTGAGTTTAATATCGGAGTGTACGACGCTGCCACCAACAAGGCTTTATTCTCAAATGTGGCTCGTGGCACAGCTGTTTCAGGCAACGCTCAGCTGGTCAACCAGTTGAAGGAAGCTATTCAGAATATTCAGGATCACTTCCTCAGCCAAATCAACGAGAAATTTGCCAAGATGGCCAAGGAAGGCCGTGAAATTATTGTGGTTTGCGACAGATTCGCTTCGTGCGATATCACCTTCAACTCGACATTTGACGGTGACAAGCTTTCGTTAATCATCAATGATTACGTCGAGTCGGAAGTGGTTGAGGGTACAAGTTTCACCACTGATATTGCTACTGCCAACAAACTCAAATATTCACAGGTTCACATCCCGCTCTTCAAGGAAAAGAAAAACAGAAGAACTGGCAAGACTACCACAGTGGCTCAATATGCCAAGGACTTCGGCGACGGACTGGCAGCTTACATCACAGAGGTGACAGGAGAGCCTTGCCGCGTAGAGCCTCGCGGTGTCGGTAGAGTTTTCATTACATTAGGAATTGACGCAACAGAGGAGGAATAATTATGAAAAAATTATTGATTATAGCTTGCACATTATTTGTGGCAATGCCGTTGTTTGCACAGGAGAAAGCAGCCAATCTGGACGACAAACAGCGTATCTGCATCACTGCTTTCATGGATCCGGAGATTGAGATTCCGGCCACAGCACAAAAGATTTTGCTCGACAGAATGAACAAGGCCATACTTAAAAACGGTCTGGGTAGTTCGGAAGGCGAGCGTTTCATAATGACAGCCAATGTCAACCAACTCGATGTTGAGACCACAGCTACAGCTCCGGTGATGTATGTTGTTGAACTCGAGGCTACATTCTTCATAGGCGACGGCATCGACGGCACTCTGTTATCGCAGGGTTCAATCAATGTGAAAGGTGCTGACGATTCTGAAGAAAAGGCTTATCTCGACGCCATTAAGAAGATTAAAGTAAACGATCCGGCATTTAAGAGAATGATTACGATAGCCAAGGAAAATATCGTGAATTATTACAATACAAAATGCAACTTTATCATTTCAGGCGCACAGACAATGGCTAAGAATCAGCAGTATGATGATGCTATCTTCGAACTGACACGCGTGCCTGATATCTGCGAGGAATGCTATAAACGTAGCATGCAGGAGGCTGCAGCGGTCTATCAGAAGAAGATTGACGAGGAAGGCGCTACATTGATCAGCCAGGCCAGAAGCGAATGGTCGAAAGGTCAGAATAGAGCTGCTGCTGATAAAGCCGGCGCTTATCTTGTGAAGATTAATCCTCAGAGTAAAGCTTATGCTGAAGGTGTAGCATTATTCAACCAAATGGATAACAGCATCAAGGCCAAAGACCAGCAGGCTTGGGATTATAAGATGCAGAAGCAGCAGAACGATGCCAACATCGAGCAGGCTAGGATAGAGGCTGCCAAAGAGGTTGCTGTGGCTCAGGCGAATAGCAAAAAACGCCATTACAGCCTGATTACCATCCGCAAATGGTGGGGAAAGAAGAAGTAATTACAATGTGAGTTTCTTGTGCGCGTGGGCTTCAACTACGTTGATGACATAGTCGCCAAGTTTCTCACATTCACATATGATATCCATATACTGTATACCGGCCTGATAGTTGTATTGGTGCTCGTTTATGTCGTTGACGTTGGCCTCTCTAAGCTGGGTACGGTAATTGTTGATTTCGTTTTCTATATTCAATGATTCGTTGATATCCACGAGGTTCTTGTCGTCGTCAAGCACTTTCTGCATATGCTCCAAAGCATTGTTGCATAGCTGGAACATGTGACGGATGTGTACTTTTTGCTCGTCGGTAAAGTGCTCTTTCTTGGTGTGCTTTTGGTTGATGGTGCGCGCCAGATTGTAACAGCTGTCGCAGATACTCTCAATTTCACCCACTTCACGCAGCATGTAGCGGATTTTAACCTTACTTTCGTCGCTCAAATGACCGGCTGTAACCATGTTGAGATAGTTGGCTATCTCGATTTCCATGTTGTCGGATATGCTTTCGTATTTCTCTATCCTTGTGAATAGCTTGCTGAAATCTTCATCATTTTTGGTTTCGAAGAGCAATGTAGGGATAAATCCGAACATACGGTTGGTTCGTACAGCGTACAGACTTATTTCTTTCTGAGCCTGGAAGATGGAAAGCTCGGCTGTTGACAGCAATCCTCCTGATATGAATTTCAGCCTCGACTCTTCATCGTCTTCCGAAACATTAGGCTTAATCACTTTGCATACAAATCGTTCGATGGTATGGATGAATCCTATTTGCAGCAAGGTGTTGGCTATGTTGAAAGATGAGTGGAAAGTGGCCAAAACCACCGATATCATGGCTAAGTTCTCGGCATAATCAGGATTGTCGGGGGTCATGAATCGGTCGAAACCGACAATGTTGCACACGAGGTTGAGGAACGGTTTAAGCAGAATGATAGCCCAGATGACACCTACCACATTGATACTCAAGTGCGCGAAGGCGGCGCGGCGAGCCTGTGTATTGGTGCCCAAGGCCAAAATGTTGGCTGTGATTGTGGTGCCGATGTTCTCACCCAACACAAGCATGATACCTTGTTCAATGTGCAATACTCCTGTCGAGCACAGAATCATGGTGATAGCCATTATGGCGGCGCTCGACTGCATTATTAAAGTCAGCAATGTTCCCATGAACAGAAAGAGTATTGAATTCCATATGCTAGGCTCGTTGAATTTTGCGAAGAATGAGCTGATGGCGGCATTGGTTGTGGGATCCTGAACCAAGGTGAAACCTGTCTCCTTTAAAGTGCTCAGACCTAAGAATAGAAAGGCGGCACCGAAAAGGAAATCGCCTAATATGCGTCGTTTTTTGATGTATAGCAGTATTATTCCGACGAAAAATGCCGGAAAAACAAAGTCGGAAATGTTGAACGAGAAACCAAGCGACATAATCCAAGCCGTTACGGTGGTTCCGATGTGCGCGCCCATAATAACCGAAATGGCTTGAGCCAGAGTCAGTAGCCCGGCGTTGACAAATGACACTGTCATAAGTGTGGTGGCTGTTGACGACTGTACCGCCGAGGTGACGAATATACCCGTAAGCATGCCTGTGAAACGATTGGTTGTCATGGTGCCCAAAACACGACGCAGCTGTGAACCGGCCATTTTCTGCAGAGCGTCACTCATAAACTTCATGCCGTACATCAACAGTGCCAGGCATCCTAAAAGCTTAACAAAGATATAGAAACTCATTTCCGCGAAATTTTACTGCAGTTATTTACAAGTTGTTTGACTTTAGGTATAAAAAATTGTCATTCACCAACCGGATGGCATCTTCTGTCAAGCTCTTGTCAATGAGCATGAGCTCTTGAATGTCGTCTGCCATCCAGTAGGTGATGAGGATTCGTTCGTCGAGTTGCAGAACCTTTGCCAGCTTTTTGACTTCGGCCAGCTCAATCTTGAGGCGGCCGTTTTCTTTGCGCAGGTATTTTGTCACCGACATGCCTAACAATTGTGCCATTTGTTTTTGTGTCAGTGCCGAGTAAATCCGTTGCTTTTTGATAGCCTCGCGTAGCATTCCGACTCGAATGTTAATGGTTTACTTGTCAATTGTTGCCAAGAACTCCTCGTTGGAAATCGTCTTGGATATTCTGTCTTTGAGAAATTCCATGGCCTCCACCGGTGTCATGTCGGCGAAGTGATTGCGCAATGCCCATACACGGGCCAAGGTGCGCTCGTCGACCAAGAGGTCGTCGCGGCGTGTGCCCGATGCCACAATGTCGATAGCAGGGTAGATGCGCTTGTTCGACAGACGGCGGTCGAGCTGGAGCTCCATATTGCCGGTGCCTTTGAACTCTTCGAAGATAACCTCGTCCATCTTTGAGCCGGTGTCGATCAAAGCGGTGGCGAGAATTGTCAGTGAGCCTCCGCCTTCGATGTTACGCGCTGCGCCGAAGAAACGTTTAGGCTTTTGCAGGGCGTTGGCTTCGACACCACCCGACAGCACTTTACCTGATGCCGGCGAAACAGTGTTGTAAGCACGTGCCAGACGTGTGATGGAGTCAAGAAGGATGACGACGTCGTGGCCGCATTCTGTAAGGCGCTTTGCCTTTTCGAGCACGATGTTGGCGATCTTGACATGCTTGTCGGCCGGCTCGTCGAATGTTGACGAAATAACCTCAGCCTTTACGCTGCGAGCCATGTCGGTGACCTCTTCAGGACGTTCGTCGATCAATAATATAATAAGGTATACCTCAGGATGATTGGCGGCTATTGCGTTGGCCACTTCCTTAAGCAATACTGTTTTACCAGTTTTTGGCTGTGCCACGATAAGACCACGCTGACCTTTGCCTATAGGAGCAAAGAGGTCCATGATTCTGGTGGAGACAGTGCCGCCCTGATGCCCCGTGATTTTGAACTTTTCATCAGGGAACAAAGGCGTCAGGAAGTCGAACGGGATACGGTCGCGCACCTCGTCGGGATTGCGTCCGTTGATTTTATCGACCTTTACCAATGGGAAGAACTTTTCACCGTTCTTAGGAGGGCGGATCATACCCAGTATTGTGTCGCCGGTTTTCAGGCCGAACAGTTTTATCTGCGACTGTGAGACATAAATGTCATCAGGTGAGTTGAGATAATTGTAATCGGCTGAACGCAGGAAACCGAAACCGTCGGGCATGATTTCCAGCACACCTTCGGCCTGCACCACGCCGTCAAACTCTGAAATGAGCTCGTCGTGCTTGGGATATTGCTGCTGTTGCGCTGCCTGCTGTGGCTGCTGCTTTGGAAGAATCTCGTATGTGGCTTGTTTTTCCTCAAACATAGGAGTTACGCTTTCGGTGCTCTCAACCGCCTCGATAACAGGTTCCTCTTCGTTGCTCTCATTTAATATCTCGTTGGCCTCGTCAACAACAGCCGGTTTTTGGCGAGGATATGACACGTGGTAGGCTGTCTTTTCGCCGTCGGTGCGTTTGCCTATTCTTGGACGGCGTCCACGACGCGGACCTTCGGGCGCTGCTTCTTGAGTGGCTTCAGGAGCCGGTTCAGCTTTAGGAGCTGGTTCGGCTTTAGGAGCTGGCGCTGCTTCTTCCGGTTCCACTACTTTTTTCTTTCTGCCTGGCCTGCCTTTGGGCTTTGGCATGGCAGGAGCCTCAGACTCGGCCTGACGGTTGATAATACTGTACACAAGGTTTTCTTTTGGCACATTGACATCGTTCACACCAATCTTAATCGCTATCTCTTTGAGCTCGGCAAGTGACTTGTCGTTTAATTCAAAAATGTCATACATAAAAACTTAAACTTGAATTTTTTTTGGAACGGATTAGTTCCTCGAAATGGAACAATAACAAATGGTCTTGTTCATTTGACAGCGCAAAAATAACATTTATTTTCATACCGCAACAAAAAAAATGTTAATTTTGCGCAAAATTATTGATATGATTCAAAGAAGACAGACTATTTTCATGCTTTTAGCAGCAATTGCAAGCGCTTTGCTGTTTTTTATGCCCTTGATTTCATTTGTTGCCAATGGTAATGCCATGCGTTTTACCATTTTTGGAATTCAAAACCCAATTGAAACAATGTCATTGTCAACGACATACACATGGCCACTTGTCTTACTGACTGTTTTGATGACAGCAGTTCCGCTAATAACCATATTCCTTTATAAAAAACGCGAGCTTCAGGTGAGACTTTGCCGTTTGAACATGCTCTTTAATATTGTTTTCCTTGGCTTAGTGTTTTTGTACTATGAAAACGATGTTCTGAGTGTTTGTCTGGCAGTTGAAGATGACACCTACAGCCTTGATGTGGCATATTTCATCGGAATGGTAATCCCGTTGGTGAACATCGTGCTTGAAATGTTTGCAATAAGAGGCGTTAAGAAAGATATCGCACTGCTGAAGTCAATTGATAGACTCCGTTAATTTCTGGTTTTTTCGTACAAATCCATATTCTTGATTTCTCTTCCATCAATTTGGAAGCGCACCATGGTGATGACTTTGTGGAAGCCGCTGTTGCCTGCTGCTCCGGGGTTGATGTGCAACAGCTTGTAATGCTTATCGTTCATCACCTTTAAAATATGTGAGTGCCCGCTGATGAAAATATCGGGTTTCTCTTCGATTATCAGTTTTTCTATTTCAGGTTCATAATGGTTAGGGTAGCCGCCGATGTGTGTCATCATCACAACCACTTTCTCTACGGCGAAAATGTTGATCCAGTCAAACATCCTGCGGACTTTATAGTCGTCGATGTTGCCATAAACAGCCCTCAATGGCTTGAATGCCGACAAAGCATCGGCGACATCGGCCGAGCCGATGTCGCCTGCATGCCATATCTCGTCGCAGTCCTTGAAAAACTCAAAGACCGCAGGATTAAGCCATCCGTGAGTGTCAGACAATAATCCTATTTTTGTCATGATTACGGAATCTTATATGAAATGCCGATGCTCAACACTTCCTTGAACTGACGGAAGGTAGGACCGCTGATAGGTTTGATGTCCTCATCATAAACCAGACGTGCTGTCAGGTTGCAGCTCAACCAGTCGTTGACTTTCATGACAAGAGCGTTGTCCCAGTCGAAAACAACAGGGCATGTGTATTTCTCGTCAAGTGCGTTCAAATCAGATGATTTATGCAGATAGTCATAGAATGCGATGAGTTTTGAGCTAAATGTAACATTTTCAAAAATCTCGTAGTTGAACTCTGCTGTCAACTGAGCACCAAGTTCCCAACGGGTTTTCTCACCATGTTTGATTAATTCTCCAGTTTCTTCGTCATATTCGGCTTTCTTGACACCAAATGCACCTTCATCAGCGAGTTTCTGGTCGTTGACGACTATCAGCTTGCCTGTGAGAGGAGAGATGTTGACTTTGAAATGCTCGTTCGGAACCCACTGGACACCAACACCTAAAGTGAAGTAACCAGGAGCCATGAAACCTGAAATGCGGTTGGTGCTGTCGGCAGCATAGTTGTAACCATTGGCAAACTGGCTCTGGAATGTGAAGTCGGCTGTAGCAAACCACTTGTCACTCGAAAGATTGTGACCATACAAAGAACTCAGGAAGATACGGTCGTCGGTTTTGATAGGATTTTTTTTCAAATCGAAATAGCTGTAACCCAATTGAAGATCAATGCTGTTGTCCCATTTGTGGTTGCCTTTCTTGTAGTTGACGTTGTACTTGGCCAGACCGAGGAAGTTGACATTGTCCTGTCCGCCAGCCGACCAGTTGTCGAAATGGCTCTGAGCCATGTTGAAACCGACGTTACCGCCGTGTGTCCAAGGTGATGCCACTGTTTCAGCATCCTGTGCATATGCCACATTCACCGAAAGCAGCAATGCAACTAATGGAAGTAAAAGTTTTTTCATATTAAAAAATTTTAGTTAAACTTTAAATCTTATTATCTTTCAACTTTAAAAACTACTCTCAACTCTCAACTTTCAACTCTCAACTCTAAACTCTACACTTTAATAGCTATTCCCGTCATGGAAGTTCCTTTCTCCGATCTGGAACGTTATATCCTGTGTAGTTCTGGTTCGCACCAAGCTGTCGTTTTTAATGCCTGGAGTCCATACAAGATTCTGTATCAGTCGGATAGCCTCGTTGTCGCAGCCTCCGCCAACACTGTTTTCTACAATGATGTTCGATGCCCTGCCGTCTGTTTCAACCACGAAATTCAGTTTCACCGTACCCTGAATCTCAAACTGCTTGGCTTGGTCGGGGAACTGCAGGTTGTTACGCATATAAGCAGCCATATTCACCTCGGGATTGGCGAAATAAGGCTTAGGTGCTTGATGTAACTCTTCCAAATCGTAGATATTATTGCTCTTTTGAGCAGGATATGACTGCTCGGGAAGCATTAGGCGAGGATTTTTCTCTTCGGCTTTTTTATAGCTCTTGGGTGAAAAATCTACGGTATAATCATCGTCGTATTGGACCGGTTTGCCATCCTTAAGCGCTGGATTCCATTCTATCATTTTCACCAGGCGAATGGCTTCGGCGGCGCATTGCTCGTCGAAAGCGTCCTTTACATTATAATTGGAGGCAATGCCGTTATTGTCAACTGTGTAGTAAACGGTTATTTTGCCGCCTTTTTTATCTAAAGCTTCATGCGGATAAATCAAGTGGTTTTGGATGATTTTCTTGGTCAGCGCAAATCCTGATTTCGGCTCGGGCGCTTTGGTCTGAGCATTGACGTTGATTCCTAAAAAGGTGATTATCAATGTGATGAAAATCGATGTTTTCTTTATAAAACTCATAACAAACAATACTTTTTACAGATTAAGCACCGCAAATTTACAAAATTTTCAAATGATATACAAAAATTTTATATTTTTGTCTTCGTCATTTCGAACGGAGCGAAGCGGAGTGGATAAATCTTAGAATTTTTCGACAAACTCGAAATGACATAATAACAATGTCATAATATGAATAATTTCAATAAAAAAGAAGATTCCAACATGGTCTTCGGCGTTCATCCCGTCGAGGAGGTTGTTAAAGCAGGGAAGGAGCTTGAGAAAGTGTTTGTGCAATCGGGTTTGCGCTCGACACAGATATCTGAAATCGTAAAATATGCCAAAGAACATGAGGTGCCGGTTCAATTTGTGCCTGTTGAGAAGCTTAATCGTCTGACTCGCAAAAACCATCAGGGAATTGTGGCTTTTGTTTGTCCTATTTCATATCAGAATATTGAAAATGTCGTGCCTATGGTGTATGACGAGGGCCGGATGCCGTTCATTGTTATACTTGACAGAGTGACTGACGTGCGTAACTTCGGCGCCATTGCCCGAACATGCTATGCCGCTGGTGCCGACGCTATTGTCATACCGTCGCGAGGCAGTGCTTTAATAAACGGCGACGCAATGAAAACTTCAGCTGGAGCATTATCATTAATTAATGTATGCCGGGTTGAAAACATCAAAGACACCATTGATTTTCTGAAAGCCAGCGGACTTAAGGTGGTCGCTTTCTCTGAAAAAGGCAAGCAGTCGTTGTGGCAGGCCGATTTAACCGGGCCTATAGCCATAATGATGGGATCGGAGGAGGATGGCATAAGCGAAGCTTATCTGAAACGTGTTGACGATCATCTGCTTATTCCGATGCCGGGCGACATCGATTCGTTGAACGTTAGCGTGGCAACAGGCATAGTGACCTTCGAGGTGGTTCGCCAACGCATGATGTAGATGAGGCGGTCGCAACAAAAAAACACCGTCATGCTGCAGCGTGACGGTGTTTTTTGATCTTTCAAGAAACTCTTAGTCTTCTTTCTTCTTAAGAACTTCTTTGATACGAGCTTTCTTACCGGTGAGACCTCTCAGGTAATAGATTCTAGCTCTGCGGACAGCGCCCTGCTTGTTAACCTCGATGCTGTCAATCATTGGGTCGGCAATAGGGAATATCCTTTCAACTCCGATGTTGTTGGAGATCTTTCTTACTGTGAAAGTGGCACGGCTGCCTTCGCCTGCGCGCTGGAGCACAACACCCTGGAATTTCTGTAAACGTTCCTTGTTTCCCTCAACAATTTTGTAAGTTACGGTGATGGTGTCACCTGACTTGAACTGCGGAAAATCTTTCACTTGTACTTGATCTTCAACGAACTGAATTAACGCGTTTTTCATTTCTGTTGTATTATTTATCTTAATTTTTATCCTCTTAAAAAAGCATGCAAAAATACAAAACTTTTCAATACCACCAACATTTTTTTTAATTTTTTTATTTCTTAATCCTTCTTGCTCCTTACTTCTTGCTTTTTGCTTCTAAAAGATTGTACATTTCTGGCCTGCGTTCTTTTGTTCTTGCCAGTGATTGCTGGTACTTCCATTCGTTAATAACTGCGTCGTTGCCTGATAAGAGCACCTCGGGAACTTCCCATCCTTTATATTCTCGAGGCCTTGTATAAACCGGCGGCGACACCAAACCGTCCTGAAAAGAGTCGGAAAGTGCCGAAGTTTCGTCGCTCAAAGCACCCGGAATCAGCCGCACCAAGCTGTCGGTAAGCACAGCCGCAGCCAACTCGCCGCCTGAAAGAACATAATCGCCAATTGAAATCTCTTTGGTGATCAGATGCTCGCGTATGCGTTCATCTATTCCTTTATAATGGCCGCACAGCATTATGAGATTTTCGTTCATCGAAAGCTGGTTGACTAGAGGCTGGGTCAGCAGTTCGCCGTCTGGACTCATGTAAATCACCTCGTCGTAATGCCTTTCGGATTTAAGTTTGGAGATGCAGTTGTCGACAGGTTCAACCATCATAACCATGCCGGCTCCGGCCGAGAAGGGGTAATCGTCTACACGGCGGTGCTTGTCGGTGCTGTAATCGCGAAGATTGTGAAGATGAATGTCGACGAGGCCTTTGCCGATTGCGCGCTTAACTATCGATTCGGTAAAAGGCCCTTCGAACATCTCGGGAAATATTGTGATGATATCTATTCTCATATACAATGATTTAACTTAGGTCTCGACAGAAGAAAACCCGCTGCAAAAATAAGAAAAAAAGTAATTTCTTACATAATTCAATAAACAAAGATGATTTTTATGAAAAGCATGCTGAACTATAAATATATGATTGTCAGTTTGTTATAAAAAATTCAAAATTTTTTAAAAAATTTGTTATCCGTATTGAAAAATGCTGTAATTTTGCAACGCTTTTGAGAAATCAAAATGCAGACCCTTGCCCAGGTGGTGAAATTGGTAGACACGCTACTTTGAGGGGGTAGTGACGATTGCGTCGTGCAAGTTCGACTCTTGTCCTGGGCACCAAAGGAATCCAAGAAATTCCACCCAAAGCCCATGTGGTGAAATTGGTAAACACGCTACATTCAGGGTGTAGTGAGCGGACGCTCTTGGAAGTTCGAGTCTTCTCATGGGCACAGGAAACAGAATCGGTCAAAAGCCGATTTTTTTGTATCAACACAAAGGCTATCCATGAAAAAAATACTACTATCCGTCTGCTTTACAGTATTTTCCATGCAAATGGCATTGGCTCAAGATTCAGCCGCAAGCAATAATGACCATGTCAATTGGCTTGAGGTAATAGGTGTTATATTGCTAATCTTACTTGGAGTTAAATGGGTGTTCGATTTAATTTATTTCTTGCTTTGTTCAAAGGAAGACAGGCAGGAAATCCTGCATAATGGCGATATTGCCGACTATATGCGCTGGGCTTTCGGCCGCAATAACGAAAACACCTTCATCTATGTGTTAAAATGTTGTTACAGATTCATTGCGGCGATACTTATCCTCCTTTTGATGGATGTGGCAATGGTTATTACAATGTCGTTCTCACACTCTGACTCAGGAGGCTCGTCAAGAGGCGGAAGCTCGTCGGGCGGTAGCTTCGGTGGCGGCTCCTCTGGCGGCGGCGGCTATTCCGGACGCTGGTGATTTTATCAGTTAGCAGTGATTAAATAGAAAAGAGTTGAGATTTCTCAACTCTTTTCTTTAAACTCTAAACTATTTCAAATAAGTGTCAAGCCAGTTTTTAAATCTTCTCTGCCACAGGATTCCGTTCTGCGGCTGCAGTACCCAGTGGTTCTCATCAGGGAAGTAGAGAAACTCGGCAGGAACGCCGTTAAGCACCGCCGCGTTGAAGGCCTGCATGCCCTGGGTGTAAGAGATACGATAGTCCAAACCGCCATGAATCACAAGGATTGGCGCTGTCCACTTGTCGACAAACAGATGCGGCGAGTTGGCATACGACCACTGCACAACAGGATTTTCCTTATCCCAATATGGGCCGCCTAAATCCCAGTTCACAAACCACATCTCCTCAGTCTCAAGATATTGAGCATCAAGGTTAAACATACCGTCGTGGGCTATCAGAGCCTTGAAACGGCCATCGTGATGTCCGGCAAGCCAGAACACCGAGAAACCGCCGAAACTCGCGCCCACGGCGCCCAGACGTGTCTCGTCGACGAATGGCTCCTGCGCCATGGCGTCGATAGCCGAGAGGTAGTCGCGCATGCATTGTCCGCCGTAGTCTCCGCTGATCTCCTCATTCCATTCCTGCCCAAAACCAGGCAAACCGCGTCTGTTTGGAGCCACGATGATGTAGCCATTAGCCGCCATCTGCTGGAAGTTCCAACGATACGACCAGAACTGGCTCACAGTGCTCTGAGGACCGCCTTCGCAGTAAAGCAGGGTAGGATATTTCTTGTTTTTATCGAAATGAGGCGGGTAGATGACCCATGTGAGCATCAGCTTGTCGTCGGTGGTCTTGATCCAACGTTCCTCGACCTCAGCTGTTGTCAACTGCTTGAAAATGTTATCGTTAACGTGTGTTATCTGCTCAAAAGCGCCAGTCTTCGGGTCGACAGAATAGAGCTCCGTCGGGTGACTCATCGACTGCATTCCGCCAATGAGTTTGTCGCCAGCCACAGCCAACGAAACGAAGTTATGTGTGCCTGTCGTGATCTTACGGATTGTGCCGGTGTTCAAGCTCAACTCGTAGATCTGGTCTGTGGCATTCTTATCGCTGATGAAGTAAATCTTGGTACCGTCGGCCGACCATGTCAGACTCGTCGAATTCTGGTCGAAGCCGATGCTGTAGTCAGTCTTCTCGCCGGTAGCGAGGTCCATCACGTAAAGTCGTTGTTTATCAGCCTCATAGCCGTCGCGTTCCATGCTCTCCCAAGCCATCTTGTTGCCTGTCGGAGCCACGCTGATGTTGAGGTCGTAGCCCATCATGCCTTCGGTGATGTTGGCTGTCATGTCGGCAGCGATGTTATATCTGTAAACGTCAGTGTTTGTTGACGTTGCGTAGTCTTTACCTTCTTTTTTGCGGCAGCAGTATAGGACAGCGCTGTTGTCTTCGCTCCATGCCACCTGTTCCATGCCTCCCCAAGGTCTCACCGGCGACTCCCAAGGCTCACCGTTGAGGATGTCTTTACCGCTGGTAATCAACTCGTTACCGAGTTTTGCCACGAAGAGATGACTGTAGGTGTCGACCCATTGATCCCAATGGCGATACATCAGGTCGTTGTTGATTCTTCCTGACGAAAGCTGAAGGTCAGGGTAGAGGTCGGCAACGGTTTCTTTGATTTTTACCTCAGCCGAGTAGACCAGCTGACTGCCATCCGGACTGTATTTGAAACCAGTGATTCCGTCTGGAATATCGGTGATTTGCTTGCGGTTTTTGCCGTTTGCGTCCATCTCCCACAGCTGCATATCGCCGCTCTTGGCTGTCAGATAAGCGATTTTGCCGTCGGGTGTCCAGGTCGGACTGTATTCGCTGAATGTGCCGTCGCTCAGGCATTTCAGGTTCTTTCCGTCGGCGTCCATGATGTAAATCCTCGAGAAGCCCTTGTTTTGCTCGACATAGTAGTCGGTGACATTGTACACGACCTTCGATCCGTCGGCGTTGACCGAGAATTCGCCGATTCGGCCCATGCTCCAAAGCACTTCGGGCGTCTGGATGTCTGATTCAAGTTTGATTTTCTCACGCACCGGAGCTTTCTGCTTCGAGGCGTCACTGCACGACTGTAACATTAACAGTATCAATGCGATAGTAAGTAGGAATCTTTTCATATTGATAGAAATTTAATTATCGAATTGTTTTGCAAATTTACGAATAAGTTTTAACTTTGCAAAAATTTTCGTCATGAAGCACATATTATCACCAGTTTTAGTTTTGGTTTTCATTTTCGTTATGGTTTTCGTTTCAAACGCCCAGCAACGTCTTGTGTATCAATCATATATGCTCGGCTCAGATAGCGGCGATACTACATTCCGTGAAGTTAAGAGATATAAAAACCAATTGAAAATCAACGACATACAAGAGTTTAAAGGAAAACTCATCGATGGCGTTTCAACCGATTTCACTTTTGTTGATTATGACAATGATTCGGCTTATTTCCAGATGAATTATCCGGATGGTGAGTCATATTATTATGCTTATCCATTGAAAAACAATGATATAGAGTTTAAAGAAGTAGGCGTTGAGAAGATTAAAGGCTATAATTGCAAGAAATATAAGACGTCGATTAACTCAAACACTATCGAAGTCTGGATGACGGAAAGCCTTGGTTTTGATGCATCTCCCGTGACTTCGAGAGGTTATCTGAAGGGTGTGATGGTGAGGCAGGCGATTAATGGAAATCGCATCATGGATCTTAAATCGATTAAGAAAGATAAAAAGCTGAAAAAGGCCTTGATACCTGATAATCTTGGTGTTAGGAAGACAGGAAAGGAGTTGAATCAGATAAATAAGGATAAGCTCATTGTCAGGACGAAGATTTTTGATAACGATCAGATTCATTTCGCAAAAATTGAAAAATTTAAAGGCGAGATGCCGTTCGATACTGTGATTCATTATTCGTGGGGGACCATCATTTTGAAGCGCGTAAAGCTGCCGGTTTTGCCAGAGCATTACCAGATTTTTGCTGAGCTTCATCAGCGCTCAAACGGCGACGCTTACGACCGCACAGGCTCTGTTTTTGTCATTCCGTTGGATAGAAAATTATCTTTAAGTAATGCTTTAAATGACAGTATTGAAGTCATTCCGTATCAATTAGATAGAAATGGCAAAAAGTATCAGGGAATCAGTCTCACCGACGACTATATGCCGGTTGTTGAGCTGATGCGATTCTTTACTCCTTTCGGCGTGAATCATTTCAACGACAGGGTGCAGATTGATGGTCTGGAATGGCAGGATGAGGCCTATTATAAGATGGAGGTTTCGGAGCTTTCCGACCGTCTTTCGGGCGATGTTTTGATTGGCGCTTTCATCGGGAATTACGATGGCGGCGGTCATAAGGTATCACTTGATTTGGTAGCATATCCGCAGGATTACGACGGCGACGCCTCGAAAAACAATCGCTGGAGCCTGCCTTTGTTCAACACTTGCAATGTGATGGAGATGTCGGGACAAAACTACGGTCGTTTGTTCCAAACCGATAGCCTAACAGTTGAATTTGATATCCCTGAAGACGTTGAAAATCTGCGACTTAGATATATCACCACTGGTCACGGAGGCTGGGATGGAGGCGATGAGTTCAATCCGAAGGAGAATACGATTATCATCGATGGTGAGATGGTGTTTAAATATACTCCATGGCGTTGTGACTGTGCAACTTACCGAGAGTTTAACCCTGTTTCGGGCAACTTCTGGAATGGAGTGTCGTCGTCAGATTTGTCGCGCTCAGGCTGGTGCCCGGGAACGGCAACAAATCCAGTGTATTTCGACTTAAGTGGCTTAAAACCAGGACATCACACAATCACGGTGGCGATTCCGCAAGGTGCTGACGAAGGCGGCAGTTTCTCGCACTGGATGGTCAGCGGAGTGTTGCTGGGAAATAAGAAATAATCTTAATAAACCTCGATTTCATCGACGAAGATCCAGGCCGGATAGCCGTATCCTGAATGTCCTTCAGGGCAGTCGTAAGGCTCGACTACGATCTCGACAAAGCGAGTCTTTACAGGCTCAAACGCGATTTCGACAGGGTAGAAGCTGCTCTCGTAATCGGCAGGCAGAAGGTCGAAATTTTGCGTCGTAATCTCATCGATCACCTCGCCATCGTCTGATACCAACACTTTGACCGATTTAGCGTTGAAAATCCAGTCTTTCATGTTGATCAGGAGGTTAAACTTAACCTTGCTAATCTCCGTAACCTCCTGTAAATCAATAGTTGCGTCGAGATTCTTACCATACCATCCAATCCAGCGGCCGCTGCGGTAATTGGTGCCGCCATGAAGACCGTCGATGAAAGTCTGAGCGCCGTCGAAGGCGTAGTTGCGATGTGGCTGATCCTTCAAAACGATAGGTTTCATTGAGGCCTTACTGAAGTTGAAATCGATCCTATAGCAGCGGCCGCTGGTGCCGTCGGGATATAAGACATACGACTCAAGATGGCAGTCCTTGTCTATCTTTAGCGGTTCTGAATACTTTACAAACAGCTGATTATCAATAGAATACATTATATCTCCGTCGACTTGCTTCGACATGGTAACGTCGAGGACACCGTCTTGCACGTTGGGCGTGATTTTCACGTCGATGTCGAAGATATGATGTGCATAGCGCCAATGATACAGATCATAGAGCTTTGTTAGTCGGTATTCGCGTTTCACGAAGTCGTCGTAGTTCTTCTGTTCGGGGTTGCACCATTGGACCTCGGCGAGGGCACCGAGCCGAGGTAACATCCTGTACATCAACACGTTAAACTCGCTGGCGTATTCAGTCCAGAGATTAGCCTGAGGTCCTAAGATATATTTTTCTTCGTCTTCGGTGAGTCCTTCAGGAATGGGCTCGAGCGAATAGACTTTCTTAACCGAATTAAAGCCCCCGCCGGCTTCGGGCTCGTTGTCGGTGTCGAGCGACTGATAATAGTCGAAATACAAGTAATCATTGGGCGTCATGATGACGTTATGGTGCATCTTGGCCGCTTTGTAGCCGCCTGTGCTGCCTCTCCAGCTCATCACGGTGGCGTTGGGCGCCAGCTCGCCGTCGAGCATCTCGTCCCAGCCGATGATATGACGGCCATGGGCCTCAACAAACTGTTCCATACGCGACATCACATAACTCTGAAGGTAATCTTCAGACGAATGTTTGTCATCGCCTTTGATGCCGAGTTCCTTAATCTTTGCTTGGCATTTCGGACACTCACGCCAGCGGTCACGCGGCACCTCGTCGCCTCCTATGTGGATGTATTCGCTGGGGAAGATGTCCATCACCTCGAGCAACACATCCTCGAGAAACTGCATGGCTTGCTCGTTACCGGCGCATATCACGTCTTCTGAGACGCCCCATTGCTTCCAGACTTCGTATGGACCGCCAGTGCAGCCGAGCTCTGGATAACTTGCCAGGGCCGCCAGCTGATGTCCGGGAAGGTCGATTTCCGGAATGATTGTGATATGACGGTCAGCAGCATATTTTACCAGGTCTTTGAGCTCTTCTTGGGTGTAAAATCCGCCGTGACGTACGGTGTCGAACGCCATGGTCTTGCCAATAAGCGTACCTGAGCGCCAAGCACCGATTTCAGTGAGATTCGGGTATTTTTTAATCTCAATTCTCCAGCCTTGGTCGTCGGTGAGGTGGAAGTGGAATCGGTTGAGGTTATGCAACGCCATAGCGTCGATGTAAACCTTCACCGAGTCGATGGGGAAGAAGTGACGGCTCACGTCGAGATGCATCCCGCGGTAGGCAAAACGCGGCCAATCGTTGATTACGCCCGCAGGAAATGCCGTTTTAGAGCATTTTGAGCCCACAGGAAGACTTTTTCTCAATGTTTGAATGCCGTAGAATATCCCAGCTGAAGTGCCCGCAGAAATCTTTATAACATGCTCTGCGACAATGATTTGATAAGCTTCGGAGTTCTCGGGAATAGAGTACTCCGAATTCTCTGAGAAACTCGGAGTACTCTCAAGTCTGATTGAATTTTGTATTTCTTCATCAGAACAAATCACATTCAACCTGTAACCTAAAACATCCTCGAAATAATCAGCCAGAAAATCGGCTTCTTTTTTCAATTCCGCTTGCGATTCGGAATAAGTTACAACTGTATTTTCATCTAAAACGAATGGATTTTCATCGCTTAGATTTATCTCTTTCGGCAATGGAACCACCTGATAATCAGCGGTTTGCATTGGTTTCTGACAAGAGAATAGCGATAGCGTTATTATTCCGATAACGGTAAAAATGATGTTTCTCATGGTTGAAAAATTATATCTATTCCTGCATTGGCAGCTGCCACTCGGATGGCTCGGGCAGTTGTTTGTTTGGACTTGTTTTGGCTCCAAGTTTCACTATATCATTAGCTGCTTTTATCACGCTTTGTTGACCATCATAGAGCTTGTTCTTTGCCGAACTGAAAGTTTCGTTAGCCTTAGTAATCTGTTCGCCGACTTTCTCAAATCTTTCAACAAAATCAGTGACTCTATCGAGTAATTTTCGAGCTTGATCAAACACTTCCTGCTGGTTTTGAGCCTGTTGCACCTGCGTCCATGACAGTTTAATCATCCTCAATAAAATAAGGAGATTCTGTTCTGAAGTGATGCAGATGCGCTTGTCATAAGCCTCAATCCACAGTTTGCTGTCGTTTTGCAATGCCAATTGCATGGCGGAATCGTTAGGCACAAACATTATCACATAGTTCAAGCTTGTACGTGGAGGCTTGATATATGATGCGTAGTCTTTTGAAATCAATTCTTTGACATGTTTTTTAACGCTCGCGATATGTCTGGCAAGAGCTTTTTCTTTTTCCTCAGGATCTTGTGCATTGCAATAGTCGACATAATCGTTAAGTGAAACCTTAGAATCTATTATGCAATCCATGTCATTGGGATAATGAACCACGACATCCGCAATAAGGCGTTGGCCAGTGTCGTCATGAGTAACGGCTCTTCCCGAGACATCGCGGAGCAATACCTGCGTTTCATAGTGAATGTCCTTTTCAAGTCCGCTGTTTTCAAGCAACTTCTCCAAAATCATCTCGCCCCAGTTTCCTTGTATTTTCGACTCGTTTCGAAGAGCTCTCGTGAGGTTGTTGGCGTCGTCGCTTATCGTTTTTGTCTGCTTCATCAGATCTTCGATGGCACGCTCGAGAGATGCTTTGTTGTCGGTAGTCGTCTTGATGCTTTCATTAACCTGTTTCTGAATGGCTTCTAATTGTTCCTTAAGAGGAGTGACGACATGTCCGATCTGCTCAACATTAGTTTTACCCAACGATTCCTCGCGTTGTTTCAGAATCTCCTGAGTGGCGTTTTGCAGCTGTTCTTTCGCCATTGCCAGCTGTTGCTGAAGCGCCTTGGCCTGTTCTTCCTTGTATTGCTGCATCTGCTCTTTGAGGATTACCACCTCTTTTTGAGCAGTGTCGCGTTGCGACTGAATATTGGCATTTTCAGCCACTTTCGCGTCAATATCCTTCCGAAGCTGTTCTATTGTGTTTTTTAACTCATTCTGCGATGCGATGTTCTTCTGTTCCTGTTGTCCGGTCAGTTCCAATTCCTTTTCCAATGAAGCATTTTTCGCTTTCATCATAAAATAAGTCACCAAGCATCCGATGCCCAATGCTACGATTGCGATTACGATTGTAAGTATTATCATTTTCAATATTTTTTACGCTGCAAATATACAAAAAATGAATTTAAAAAGCAAGATGAAGAGGGAAGAAATAAAAAAGAAAAACGCTAACACCTGATAATCAAAGTATTAGCGTTTAAGGTTGTGAACTAGGCGGGAGTCGAACCCACAACCGCCTGATCCGTAGTCAGGGACTCTATCCAATTGAGCTACTAGTCCATGTCACTTAAGACGCTGCAAAATTACAGCTTTTTTTATACACGCAAGCAAAAAAACGGGAAAATTTTTATCGTTTTTTTCAATCCTTTGATAATCAAAACGATATTTTTCTTTAAAATAAGGTGATTTCAAGGCCCGCATACGATTGCTATCGTTTTTTTGTTATCTTTGCCGCATCGTTAACCAACATTTTTCCATCATGAGATTATTACTGATCAGCAATTCGACCAATTTCGGTGAGAATTATCTGGCTTGGGCTACGACCCAAATCGATCTTTTCTGCTCGCAGAACCATATTAATAAGGATAGTCGCATCATTTTCGTGCCTTTCGCAGGTGTCAACATCGGCGGCAAGGTTTATCCTGAAAGTTACGATGCCTACGAGGCCAAGGTGAAGACCGTTTTCAGCGAGAAGTTCGGGCTCGACAACTTCACCTCCGTACACCATTTCGACGACAAGGTGAAAGCCGTCAAGGAAGCCGACTGCATCGTGGTGGGCGGTGGCAACACCTTCCATCTGGTGGCCGAGATGCACAAATATGGCCTGATGGACGCCATCCGTGAACATGCCCTTGCCGGCGTGCCTTACATCGGCTGGAGCGCTGGCAGCAATGTGGCTTGCCCCACGCTCTGTACCACCAACGACATGCCCCTCGTGCAACCGTCCTCATTCAAGACCTTG
>JAFZXP010000010.1 GCA_017616735.1 Bacteroidales bacterium | reverse complement strand
GTCGTCGATGCGGACGCTGTGAGTGAACTTCTCTCCGCCGTGAGCCACGCGGTGACCGACAGCTTTGATTTCCTTCAGGTCACTGATGACGCCGTATTCTTTATTGGTAAGTGCCTGAAGCACAATCTTGATACCCTCGGTGTGATTCGGTATGGGAAGCTGCTCGTAGTGCTTCTGTCCGTTCCATTTGTGGGTGAATTCGCCCATCTCGAGGCCAATGCGCTCCAAGAGGCCTTTTGCCAACACTGAATGGTTCTTTTCGTCCATCTCAATCAGCTGATATTTAATGGATGACGAACCGCAATTTAAAACTAATATCTTCATAACTTTAAACTATTAATTTCTAACTTCTGACTCCAAACTATGCAAAGCCTCACTTCAGGGTGAATCCTTGCGGCCTTACATTCGTGATGCCTTGCATAGTTTTCCGTCTTTCATACTTCAATATTTTACATTTTACAGTTTAACTCCAAACTATGCAAAGCCTCACTTCAGGGTGAATCCTTGCGGCTTCACATTCGTGATGCCTTGCATAGTTTTCCGTCTTTCATACTTCAATACTTATAACATTTACACTATTAAACTCTTCAACTTTAAACTTTTTCAACTACAAACTCTACACTCTAAACTCTACACTTTCATTATCGACTCCAAACTATGCAAAGCCTCACTTCAGGGTGAATCCTTGCGGCTTCACATTCGTGATGCCTTGCATAGTTTTCCGTCTTTAAAACTTCAATACCCTAAACTATCAACTATCAACTTTTCTGTGCGATAGCCTGATTGCAGGTGATAGCGACTAATTTGTAAACATCATCGATTGAGCAGCCGCGGCTGAGGTCGTTGCAAGGTTTTGCCAGGCCTTGGAGCACCGGGCCAACTGCTTCGGCGCCGGCCAGACGCTGCACGAGTTTGTAAGCGATGTTGCCAACCTCGAGGCATGGGAACACCAATGTGTTGGCTTTACCTGCCACTGGGCTGTTAGGAGCCTTGCTTGAACCGACTGATGGCACGATTGCGGCGTCAGCCTGCAATTCACCGTCGAGCACGAGGTCTGGACGGCGTTCCTGTGCGATGCGTGTTGCCTCGATGACTTTGTCGACCACTTCATGTTTTGCCGAGCCTTTGGTTGAGAAGCTCAAAATGGCTGTTACAGGGTCAATCTTGGCGATTGCCTTGGCCGTGTCGGCGGTGCAGATGGCGATTTCGGCGAGCTGTTCTGCTGTCGGCATTGGTGTCACAGCGCAGTCGGCGAACACCATACGTCCGTTGGTGCCGTAAGGGCAACCTTCAGGCAGGAACATTGTGAAAGCGCCTGAAACGCATGTCACGCCAGGAACAGTCTTGATGATCTGCAATGCCGGACGGAGCATGTCGCCTGTGGTTGAGCGGGCGCCGCTGACCAATCCGTCGGCTTCACCGGCTTTCACCATCAAAATGCCCAGATACATGAAGTTGCCGGCGAGGTCGTAAGCCTGCTCGGGTGTCATGCCTTTTGCCTTGCGAAGTTCAAAAAGAAGGTCGGCGTATTTCTGGCGCTCGGGGTTTGTCTGAGGGTCGATTACGCGTGCGTTCTTAATGTTTTTCAGTCCGAATTCAGCTGTCATGTCAGCGATTTTCTGTGCCGGTCCGATTAAAATGACATCGGCGATGCCGTCGGCGATGATGCGGTCAGCTGCCTTTAATGTTCTCGGTTCGTCTCCCTCGGGGAGCACGATGCGCTGCTTGTTAGCCTGCGCGTTTTGGATGATTTCTTCAATGAGTCCCATTGTATTTGGATTTATTATAAATATTTGCTAAAAGATTTTGCAAAAATACAAATCTTATCTTAAAGATACAAATTTTTTCGATAATTTTGCAGAAATAATTGATGATGAAATTTGATGAACGATAGTATTGATTATCAAATAATTACGCAGAATATTGCCTCTGGTGTCGAGCCTCAGCTGAGGTTGATGTCGGCTGCGGTTCCGATTTGGAATTTCATCATCGTATTGCTGGCCATGTTGTTTGTGGTAATTAACAAGCAAATTTATTTTCAGCGTTTTAAAATGATGTTTTCGGCATTGACTCAACCATCTGACACCGCGAAAATGATGCGTGAGAACACTCTGACAGTAAGCGTAAACGGCCTGATTATTTTTTTGTCATACGTGGCTTTGCTGGCCTTGACAATGCAGAAAATTGTCGTGATTTATTCGGGCAATACAATTCTTTACGACAATTTAGGCTTTTACTTTGACATTTGCGCTTTCATTGCGGCTTTTTGCATAATTCAATACTTGGCCGGCAACCTTTTTGGCTGGCTTTTCGGTATTGAGAACGCCATTACATGTCAGGAAGTGCTGCTGCTTTTGGGTATGACAGCCGCCAATATGGTGATGATAGTGTTCGGCCTTATCGCATTGTTTTATCCGACGAAATTTATTTTAATAGCTATAAGTTCTATTGTGTTGATAATCAATGTGATAAGGGTGTATAGAACAATTTTTGCTTTTCGGATGTATACAAAATTGAATTTGTTTCAAATTTTTTTGTATTTTTGCACGCTCGAAATTTTACCAGTCATAGCAGCCGTGACAATGATGGTAAGGCTTATTGCAAATGACTGTGTATTATAAAGTTAACGAAATCAAGTTAATTGAAAAATGAAGTATAAAAACATACTCGTTTCCCAGCCAAAACCGGCTGATTTGTCAAAAACTCACTATGATGATCTCATCAAGAAGTTTGGTTTGAAGATAGATTTTGAAAAGTTTATTAAGTTGGAGGGTGTTGAGGCGTCGGAGTTGAGACAAGATCACGTGAAACTCACCGATTACACCGCTATAATTCTTACCAGCCGCAATGCAGTCGACCATTTCTTCCGCATTGCCAAGGAAATGCGCTATACGGTGCCGGACGATTTGAAATACTTCTGCATGAACGAGGCGACCGCCTTGTATCTGCAGCACTACATACAGTTCCGCAAACGTAAGATTTTCTACGGCAGTCAGACTTTTGCCGACCTTATCGAAATCATGAAGAAACATAAGGAGGAAAATTATTTTCTGCCTACATCCAACATTATTGCCACCGAAGATCACGTGGCAATGATGGAGGAAGCCAAGTTCAACTTCAAGCATTCGATGTTGTTCCGCACAGTTCCTGCAGATCTCAGCAATGTCGACATTACAAAATACGATATGCTGGTGTTTTTCAGTCCTGCCGGTATTGAATCACTGAAAATCAACTTCCCTAACTTCGTTCAAGGCGAGGTGGCAATTGGCGCCCTGGGTACATCCACAGCCAAGGCCGTCACCGATGCTGGCTTTACATTGAGCTTCAGCGCCCCTACGAAGACCGCCCCGTCCATCACAATGGCGATGGAAGAGTTTCTTGATGCTGAGAATAAAAAAGCAAAAAAGAGATAGTATTGGAGCTTAGGGCCGACCTACCGAAATCGCAGCGAATCTACAAACAAACTGCTATTCAGTCTTTATTTGAAGAAGGAAAAGGATTCTCGTTATATCCTTTTAGAGTCGTTGTACACCTATATGATGCTGAAAATCAAGAGGATGCAATTCCAAGAATTTTGGTTTCGGTGTCGAAAAAACGTTTTCATCATGCTGTAAAACGCAACCGTGTGAAACGTCTGATACGCGAGGGCTGGCGCAAAAACAAACAGCAACTGCTTGCCCTTTGTCAATCTCAAAACAAGACCCTCGACGTGGCTTTTGTATATACCGCCACAATCATTTTGAAATATAATGAAGTGGAAGATAAAATAAAAGAGGTGGTTGAGCGTTTGAAAGAGAGATTATGATAAATTTTATTATAAAGTTACCGGCTAATATACTGATACTATTGATAAAAATATATCAATATACATTGTCGCCTTTTATCGGGCGCAACTGTCGCTACACTCCGACTTGCTCCAATTATGGAATTGAGGCGATTCGGAAATATGGCGCCATCAAAGGCGGATGGCTGACCATCAAACGCGTGGCGTCGTGCAACCCGTGGGGCGGATCGGGATACGACCCGGTACCATGATTAGTTTAGAGTAGAGACGGTCGGTCGACCGTCTCAAAAAACAAAGAAATATGAAATATTTAAAATTAGTCATCATAGTTCTGGTTCTCACCGCAACGACAGCGTTCGGACAGACCAAAAAGAACAATTTCGAAATCACCAAAAGCATCGACATTTACAATAATGTGTTGCGTCAGCTCAATATGTATTATGTCGACGAGATCAATCCTGCCGAGCTTAATGAGGCAGCCATCAACGCCATGCTTGAAGGGCTCGACCCATATACCGTTTTCATCCCCGAATCACAGATTGAGGATGTTAAGCTGATGACAACAGGTGAATACGGCGGAATAGGCGCCACCATTCAGTATTTTGAGGGCAAGGTGCAGATAGCCGAACCTTACGAGGGCTTCCCGGCGGCCAAAGCCGGACTTATCCCGGGCGACGTGTTCCTTGAGGTGAACGGCATAGATGTAAGCGAAAAGACCTCAAGCGAGGTGAGTGAATTGTTGAAAGGCACTCCCGGAACAACTTTGAAACTCAAGATGAAGCGCTTGGGCGAAAAAGAGCCTATTACCAAAGAACTGAAACGCGAAAAAATCAAAATCGACAATATCCCATATTCAACAGTGTTCGATAACGGCGTCGGCTATGCCATACTGTCGCAGTTCACCAAGGATTGTGCTAAAGAATTGAAAGACGTGATTGTCGAGATGAAGAAAAAACACGAGCTGAAAGGCTTTATCCTTGACCTTCGCGGCAATGGAGGCGGATTGTTGAACGAAGCTGTCGAAATTGTGAATATGTTTGTTCCGAAAAACAGGCTCGTGGTTTATCAGAAAGGCAAGGTGGCCCAGCAAAATTACAATCATTTTACTCAGCACGAGCCGCTCGACCTCGACATCCCGCTGGTAATACTTGTAAACGAAGGCAGCGCCTCGGCTTCGGAGATTGTTTCAGGATCGATTCAGGATTTCGACCGCGGAGTGATTGTTGGACAGCGCACATTCGGCAAGGGTTTGGTGCAGAATATCTTACCTATGAGCTACAACACCCAAATCAAGGTGACTGTGGCGCATTACTATCTGCCAAGCAACCGCTGCATCCAGGAAATCGACTATTCCAAGAAAAACAAGAAAAACGGTGCCGATACTCTGGCCAAAAACGACACTCTCGGCCAGCCATTCCATACAGCCAACGGTAGAGTGGTGTACGAAGGTCATGGCATTCAGCCCGACGTGAAGATTGAGCCGGTGTTGATGTCGACCATCACCACACACCTGTATGCCAAAAATCTCTTCTTCAAATACGCCAACAAATTCTACAGCGAGCATAAATCGATAAAATCGCCCAAAGAATTCACGGTTACCGATGAAACATACAATGACTTCATGCAATTTGTTAAAGATGAAGGCTTTACATTTACATCGAAGAGCGAGGAGGATATTAAGGAATTGGAAAAGACAGCCAAAGCCGAAGGCTATCTCGATGAAATCAAACCTATACTTGACCAGGCTGTAGCAGCTATTGAGGTTGAAAAGACCAAAGATCTTACGGATAACCGCAGCGAAATAGAACAGCTTATCAAATACGAGATTGTGAGCCGCTATTACTATCAGAAAGGTCGCATCATTGCCACTCTGGAAGACGATCCAGAGCTTGCCAAGGCGTTTGAAGTCATTCTGAATCAAGAAGAATATAATAACATCCTGAAAGGAACAAATCAATAGGCATGAAAAAACATAAAATTACACTCTCTTTTCTCGAGTTCAAGTCGGTTGACGAACTTAACGACGATGACCGCCAGCTTTTGCTTAAAGCCAAGGAAGCGGCCAAAAACGCTTATGCACCCTATTCAAAGTTCAAGGTGGGAGCTGCGTTGCGACTGGCTAACGGCATGATTGTCATTGGCAACAATCAGGAAAATGCTGTTTATCCTGTAGGACTTTGTGCCGAGCGTGTGGCCCTGTTCTCAGCTCAGGCCAACTATCCCGACCAGCCGATAGTGGCTTTGGCAATCTCGGCAATAGGTTCAGATGGTAAAATCATGCAGCCGGTGCCTCCATGCGGCAGCTGCCGTCAGGCTATGATAGAGGCGGAGAGCCGTCACAAACAGCCGTTGCGCGTCATTATGCAAGGCGAAGAAGGCCCGATTATCATCTCTGAAAAGATGGAAAACCTTATGCCACTTATTTTCGCCGAGGATTTTCTGGCGAAATATACTGATTTTGAGTAGTTATTTGAACGTAAACAACACGTTTGCAAAGAAGTTCCACAGAGTTGCGACGCCGATGGCGAAAATCTTGCTTACGTAGAAATTCCATTTCAGCTTGTCGGTCAAAAGATAGAGCGTCAATGAATTAATTCCAAGTCCGATAGCCGAAACTAGCATAAATTTTCCATATTCAGTCGCCACGTCGGCATTCTCACTTTGGAAAGTCCAGACGCGGTTCAGAATGTAATTCGAAGTGGCAGCGCAGATGAAACCGATGGCATTGCTCAGATATTTGTTGATTTTTATCTTCTCTTTGCAGAGATATGTGATGCCGAAATCAACAAAAACGCCTGAGAATCCTACGACTCCGAATTTGAGGAATTTTAATATGAAAAGCTTATCTATTGTCATTCTTTAACTTAAAACGATTGCAAGTTATAAATATTGCCACGGTTGTAATTAAACTCATGATAATCACCAAAATGTTGTCGGTGCTGCCGAAGCGCTCCACATCGATGTCGGCGTAACCTCTGGTGTCGAGATAATAAAGCATTACGATGGTGGCGTTGTTGGCGAAATGCATCAGCATCGACGGGAAGATGGAACCTGACATCCAAAACATGTAGCCGAGCATCAGTCCCAGTATGCATCGTGGAACAAAACCGAATAAATCGCCATGGATAGCCGAGAAGACGATAGCGGTCACGATGATGCCGACATGTGCGTTCTTGAATAGTTTGATGAATGCTTTTTGAATCACCGAACGGAAAAGCAGCTCCTCGCTGATGGCTGCCAATGCCGCGATGATAATCAGGCTGGAGAATAACGAGCCTTGCCCGATTAACACCATGATGATTTCTTCCGATTGTGCCTGAATGTTACGCAGCTGTTCCTCAAGAGCTTGCATCGACTCAGGAAAAACGATGCCGTCGTTCCATTCCGTCACCCAACTGAGAAAAGGAATTACTGTGAACATCGCCACAATTCCGAGTAATGACCAAGTTTGTAGCTTCTTGATTCCCAAATAATTACAAGGCTTTTCTTGAACAAACATCACATATGCCACTGCCGGCACCAAAAAACTTACAATCCCACTTATTATTTGTGAGATCTGGAGGTTCTTTAAATCGTAGAGATTGCTGCCGTTTGTTGTCGTGATAATTGTGTCTAAAACAATACTGAAAGCTAATCCGAATATCAGCAACAGTGCGAAAGTCAGCAGTTTAGTGCCTTGTGTGGCGTTTTTTATCAGTGGGAATGTCATGTTTTAAGTCTTTAGTCTTTAGTCTTTAGTCTTTAGTCGCATTGGTTTTCTAACGACTAACAACTAAAGACTAACGACTGTTATTCTTTATCAATTTTTTTAACGTTATTGTCAATTGTTCATTATTCAAGAGAGCTTCGAGGCTCTGGTGCATTCTGTATTTCCAGTGCCATTGCGGGTCGGCCGGATTGTTGATTTGCTCGTCCCAAGTGTTGTCCCAGCGGAAGTCGCCGTCCATAGCGATGTAATCCTGAATCGGGAGAATGACCCATTGTGAACTGCTGTTAAGGTGTTGTTCCACAATCTCCTGACAGATGTACGGCTCGCAGAAATACGGCGGATTGTCGGTGTGATGCAGCATCTCGTGATAATAACGCGCAGATAATGCACGGTCTTGCTCCCACCATCCGCGAATCGTAGGCATGTCGTGCGTGCCGGTGGTGTCGACGCTGAGATAAGGGTTTTCGCGGGGATCGCTGAACGAACGTGTGCCGTTTTTTGGCATACGTTGCACCTCGAGGCTCAAGATGCCCAGTTCGCGCATCACGCCGGGGACACATGGCGCCACCATACCGAGGTCTTCGCCACAAATTAACAACGGTTTACCCGTTTGTAGAGACGATGTGCACATCGTCTCTACGGTTGGCAAATCAAATATTTCCGACAACCTTTTCCGTCCCTCAATTTCCCACAGTCTCGGATTTTCTGGCGAATAATGTCCGTAGCTGGCATCCGAGCTGCCTTTCGGGATTTCCCAAATGCGGAAAAATCCGAGGATATGGTCGATGCGTAAGGCGTCGAAATATTTCTTGAACCACTCGACGCGGTCTTTCCACCATTGGAAGCCGTCAGCCTCCATCGCAGCCCAGTTGTAGGTGGGGAAGCCCCAGTTTTGGCCTTGAGGCGCGAAGCCGTCAGGCGGAGCGCCCGTTTCCATATCCAAATTGAAAAGGTGCGGATTCTGCTTAACATCGTCGCTGTCGCGGTTGACGCCTATAGGCAGGTCACCTTTGAGCATGATACCCTTTGAATGCAGATAATCAACGGCTTCGGCGAGCTGTTTATCGCAATGTTGCTGTAAAAACTCGTAAAAATCCGGCTTTTTGCCACGTTTTTGGGCATACACCTTTTTCAGGTAATCCATTTTTGCCTCAAAAACAGCGGGATAATCAACAAATTCCTTGGCGTTGAGCTCTTTTTTCAGCTCTTGAAAACGCTGCCGGTCGGCCGCGTCCTTGAGTAAACCTACCTTTTCGACATTGAGATAAATCGGGTGTAACGCCCTGGTGCTTATCGACTTATAAGGATATGAATCGCTCCAACTGCCGTCAGTGGTGGTGTCGTTGATTGGCAGAATTTGAATGAGCTTCAGCCCGCTTGCAACACACCAATCAGCAAGCTTCTTCAAATCGAGAAACTCGCCGATGCCGCAGCTTTCTTCGCTTCTCAGCGAGAAAACCGGTACCGCGACGCCACTGAAATAATTACAGTTTGTCAATTTCTTTGCAGAGGTTTGCGAAGATATCGCTGATTTCACCTACACCGTTGATTCCGACGAGGTTACCTTGCTTCTTGTAGTAGTCGAGTACAGGAGCTGTCTTTTCCTTGTATTCCACGAAACGGTGCTTGATTGAGTCGATGTTATCGTCGGCGCGTCCGCTGGTCTTGCCGCGTTCGAGCATACGGTTGATAAGGATTTCCTCAGGCACTTCGAGGCTGTAAACAGCATTGATTCTCAATGAGAAACTCTTCATAATTTCATCAAGCATCTCAGCCTGTTTCACAGTGCGCGGGAAACCGTCGAACAAAAATCCTGCCGATTTGAGGTTTGCTCCGACTCTGCCTTTGATGATAGAGACCACGATTTCATCCGACACCAAGCCGCCTTTGCTGATGATGTCTTTCACCTTCTTGCCGATTTCGGTTTCAGCAGCCATCTCCTCGCGAAGGATGTCGCCTGTTGAGAGGTAAGTGAGGTTGTATTTTTCTTTAAGTTGTTGTGACTGAGTGCCTTTGCCAGCACCTGGAGGTCCAAAAAGTATGATATTCATTATTCAACTATTTTATAGATTTCTTTATAATTACGTCCGTATTCGTTGTAGTCGAGACCATAGCCGACGATGAAGTCGTTGCCGATCTCCATGCCGACATAGTCGATCTTGAGGTCATATTTAAGAGCTTTGGGCTTGAACATCATCGAGGCGATTTTAATGCTCTTCGCGCCTTTTTTGTTAAGGTCTTTCAGAAGCTCGTTCATTGTGAAGCCTGAGTCGACGATGTCTTCCACAATGACAATGTTGCGGCCGTTAACCCTTTCAGGCTCAATGCCTAACATTTCGTTGGGCTTGCCTGTGCTGTGTGTTCCGACGTAGGTTTTGTATTTCACAAACGCCATTTCGCAAGGCATTTCCAAACTTTTGAACAGTTCGGCGGCAAACATGAAAGCGCCGTTAAGCATTACCAGAAACAGCGGTTCTTTGTCTTGCATGTCACGCTTGATTTCATTGGCCATGCGGTGAATTTCGTTTTCTATTTTCTCTTGTGAGATAAAAGGGGCAAATTCTTTGTCTGAAACTTTTATGACGCTCATAATCAAAGTGTTACAGTTTTATGCTAAAAATTATTAACTTTTGCAAATATAAGTTTTTATTTTATTAGTACCTTTGCAAAAATAAAATTTAAGAAAATGAATCCTATAGTAAGTGTTATAATGGGGAGCACCTCCGACCTGCCGGTGATGGAAAAGGGCCTGGCATTCCTTGATGAAATGGAGATCCCGTTTGAAATGAACGCCTTGAGTGCACATCGCACTCCCGAATTGGTTGAGGAATTTGCCCGTAACGCCCAGAAACGTGGCATCAAGGTGATAATCGCCGCTGCCGGTATGGCTGCCCACCTGCCTGGTGTTATTGCTGCGATGACCCCGATCCCAGTTATCGGAATACCAGTAAAATCAGGCAACGACGGAATGGACGCACTCTTCTCAATAGTACAGATGCCTCCTGGAATTCCTGTCGCTACTGTCGGAATCAACAATTCACTCAACGCAGCCATTTTGGCAGCTCAGGTTTTAGCCGGTGCCGATGCCTCGATAGCCCAGAAAGTGGTTAATTATAAAGAAGGACTGAAGAAGAAAATCGCCAAGGCTAATGAAGAACTGAAAGAAGTTCACTACAAATTCAAGACCAATTAATGCTTGAAGATAAGGTCAAGGAGGAAAGAAACCGGCTTTTGCGCAGTTTCATAATCCCGACTGCTTTCGTTGTCATTATATGGCTGGTGAAATGCGTCGAGGAGCTTTTCCTTCTTGATTTTTCCTATCTTGGAGTTAAGCCGTTGCAGCCAGACGGCATTCCCGGCATTTTTTTATTTCACTTTTTGCATGGCAGTTGGAGTCATTTGTTGGCCAACACCTTGCCAATCATTGTGTTGGGATTTTGTCTGTACTATTTTTATAAACCTATTGCCACAAAAATCTGGTTGCTGCTGATGTTTTCCACAGGTTTGCTCACGTGGTGCGGCGCTCGTGGCGGCGTTCATGTCGGAGCCAGCGCCATGATATATGGCTTGGCGTTTTTTTTGATGATGAGTGGTTTTATCAGGCGTAACAAAAACCTTGTAATCGTCTCGTTTTTAGTGATTTTCCTTTACGGAAGCCTTATTTGGGGCATCTATCCCAAGTACGCGATTGATAACAATATTTCATGGGAGGGTCATCTGGCCGGACTTATAATGGGTATAATCCTTGCTGTTTTTTATAAAAACGAAGGCCCTCAACGTGAAAATCCCTCTGACGATGAAGATGACGACAACGATTTGAGCGATGACGACCGCTATTGGGACGTCCCCGAACCGCCAAAAGAAGAGTTGACTCAACCTAGATATTTCAGGCATTAATTAACTGGCGACAATTTCACCATAAGCACGCCGTGTGAGGGTATGCTGCCCGTAACGTTTTTCTTAGTCGATTTGGCAATGTTTTTATGCTGCCAAAGGTCATAAACCTTATAGTTGATGCCTGTTGCGCGCAGCTCAGGGATGTCGCTCCAGTTGAAGTTGAGGTTCCAAGCGTCATCGCCGCGGTTGAAGAAACACACAGCCCACTGGTCGTTGGCGAGCTGTTTCACCCAAATCTGACGGTCGCCCATCGCTACTGAAAGATGAGCCTGGATACCCAGCGGATCCTGGTCGATGGCGATAACGTCTTTATTTGTGAGTATGCGCTTGGTGTCGTCGCTCATGTTGCCAAGGTCGTTGCCGGCCATCAGCGGAGCTGCTAGCATGCACCACATCGAGAAGTGACTCTGGTCTTCGATAGTTGTCATTCCTCCGTTGCCCACTTCAAGCATATCAGGGTCGTTCCAGTGTCCCGGACCGTTGTAAGGATACAAATCCTGAACCAGGTCGATGATGTTCACCATTCCGTGACCGCCCCAGTCTTCGCGGCCGTCCCAAAGGTTGATGATGTCGCCTGTGGCTCTCCAGAGGTGGCCTATGCTTTTGCCCCATTCCCAAGGCTTGGTGCTGCCCCATTCGCAGATGCTGAACACTATAGGACGGCCGGCTTCTTTCAAAGCCTCGCGCATGACGGTATAGGCGGTCTTGGAGTTGGTGCCGCGGTTGTTGCAGAAGTCATATTTCAGATAGTCCACTCCAGTGCGGGCATAAAACAGTGCGTCTTGGTATTCGTGGCCCATGCTGCCCGGCCGTCCGGCGCAGGTGTAGGCTCCAACGCAAGAGTAAATGCCGAATTTCAGACCTTTTGAGTGGATATAATCAGCCACATATTTCATGCCGTGAGGGAAACGCTCTGGGTCGCACACGATGTTGCCGTCGGCGTCGCGGTCGATTTGCCAGCAGTCGTCAACGACAATGTATTCGTAGCCGGCGTCTTTCATGCCTGATGCCACCATCGCATCGGCAGCTTCCATCAGTAGTTGCTCATTAACGTCACAGCCGAACTTATTCCAGCTGTTCCAGCCCATTGGCGGAGTAGGGCAGAGAGCCTCAAATTCTTCTTGGGTTAAAGGTTGTGGTTTGGTGTTTTGTGCTGAAGCAGCGAAACTCATCAGTACGACGAAAAGGAATAATACAATATTTTTCATAGTATAAGTTTTTATCGGTGCAAAGATAACGTTTTTTTGTTATTTTTGCATTGAAAATTAATTGCTATGAAAAACTTAAAACTAGTAGTTGCACTTTGTTGTGTGATATTTATTCTTGCATCATGTTCAACTATGACGAAGATGCCTTCGTCTGCCGAAATGCAGGCAATTAACGACAGCATTGTCGCTGAAGGTTACCAACTTTATTACTCTGAGCGAGCCAACTGGATTGCCACCGACCTCTTGTTTGAAAAATGTGATATGGCGAATGTGGGCGGCAGTGTTACATACCAGCCTGATGACAATACCTGGGTAGTTGTTTTCTTTGACAGAAACGACGAAAATTGTGTGCTTGAATACCGTGTCAGCACTCTTAGCGACGAAGCTTATGTCTTTGATTCTATCCGTCCGATTTCAGAGGAGGAGAGAATTTTGTGGATTAGAAATAATACTCTGATTAATAAAGCTATCCGCAAATATGGCGATAAGATGCAGTTTGCATCAAAGTTATTTGGTTCTCCAAATCTTGATATTATTGAAATTAATGACCACCTCATAAGGATGTATTTCCTTCAAGGAACTATTAAGCATGATCTGATACCTTTCGGAAATGATTATTCTATTGATTGTGACGAAAATCTGGAGCCGATTGCTTTCCGCAAATATCATAATTCATTGATAGCTATCCCGACAAAAGATAATGGCGAAGAAGTTAGAATGACAATGCATTCACATCTGCCAGACAATCCGTTTATCACACCGACTGACATCTGCAATTTCCTTCTTTATCGTTCTGCTGACATGGATAGTTTCAGTGTGCTCAGTATAGCTTATAATTGCGTGTTCACATTTAGTCTCAACCGACAACAAATCTTTGTTGAGAAGCGGAAATAAGATCAGAAATTCATGACTGCCACATCAGTAGTCAAACTGCGTATTCCTCCGCATTTCAACGCTGGCGTGTTTATCCTGATATCGCAATCAACAACAAAAATATTTCCTTCCTTTGAGCGAATCACATTCTCATCGTGAAGGTCGCTCAAATAAATCTCGGAAGTGGCAAAAGTCCAATTTTTAGGATTTATCAGATTGAAACCCAGTTTTTGAGCGAATGCAGCAATCTCCTCGTCAGAAACATGCGAACCTTCAATAAATGGTTGTTCGACGATTACTTTAAAATCGCCATCATTAGTTCGTCCGAAGCCCAAAACAGTCATTGCCGTTTCAGGAAAATAGGCGTTGTGCAAAGTTATTCTGTCAAGGGCAAAAATGGGCTGTATGAAATAATCCAACCCAATGGATTTGATAAGTGTTGAACCATGGTCATAAACAATGGCTTCGCCTCCTTCGGCTAATTGATATCCAAATGTAACTGCAAGGAACTGATCAACATTGTCATACCAGCAATAGACACGTTTTGCCCATTGCTCAATTACTGCTTCCTGCTGCGCTCCAAGTTGACACTCTCTTTTGAAATCGCCGAGTGCTGCCTGAGGCTCGCTATCTGTTCCAGCTTTTGCTCCCGCGAGTAGGGATGCAATGACATGCGTTGGACCTCCCGTTGAGCAGCCATGCTGTTCGCGCGGTGAAAATCGTTGATATACCAACCTTCCGCTGATGAATTGCGCTTTGCGCCACAATTCTCTCGCTCGGCAGAACAAACAAGTTCGCTTTGCTCTCGCTTAATCGAATTGTTGTTCTGCATAACTATCCAATTTTTGCAAACCTTCAGGCGTGAAACCATCCGAAATGATGCCATTAACAGATGCCCAAAACTCTGCGTTGTTCATAATTTATACTATTTTTCTCGTTGCAAATATACAAATAATTTTTAACATCTCATCATTACGATATTGAATTGGAGTAAATTACAGATAATCAACATAATATCTCAATTTTGGCTTAATTCCATCGCCAACAATTTTAACCAGTTGTTCCCACGATGTAATTAAGCCCTTGTGTTCGCGATAATTTACGATTCTTTTGACATCGTCGTATTCCAGATATGGATGTTTCAAAAGCACTTTAAAAGTGTCGTAATTGATTTTCAATTTATTAGGAGTAAAAGTCGAGTCAATTTTTACGTGGTCTTTGATGCCGCCGTAGCGCGCGGTGTCCATGCGATAAACCTCCAGCAGCTGCTCTGTTTCGCAGTATCCGCCCAATTTCTCGCGATAGTTTACAATCCATTTTGCGTAAGCACCGCCAATTCCTGGAAGTTGTTTCAAAAGAGTGGTGTCGGCGGTGTTCAAATCGATTATGGCTGTCATTTCGACCGAAGCGGAATGTAATGGAGCGGAGTGGAGACCTGAGCTTGCGAAAGCATTCGCTTGGCGAATAAATCTCTTGCCAACGCTGTCATCAATAGTTCTTTTTTCCGCTGTTTCTTTTGTTTTTGCGTGCTTCTTTTTGTCATTCCGAGCGTAGCGAGACCCGAGCTTGCGAGAGCTTTCACCAGGTGAAAAAATCTTATTCGCTTTGGCTGTCTCTTTAGCTAAAGAATCCGCTCTCCTCACCGAATCCAAAACCGCCTCCCGCCTAGCTATTATCGAATCCAAATCATGCTTGAAATAATCTCTTTTTGGAGGATTGTTGATGATTATGTATTTGGCAATCAATATGATAACAATCATCGAGACGATGGTGATGATTGCAATGCGCTCGCCGCGCGAAAAGGTCATAAAACGCTTGAAATTGTCGGTTTCCATAAATTTTATTTAGTTTGTCGTCATTTCGACCGACTGAAGGGAGTGGAGAAAGCTCGGAGATTTTTTCGCCTTTGGCGAAAGCTTTCGCTTCGCTCAGGTCTCGATTCCGCTTCGCTCCACTCGAAATGACGAGAGAAATTGTTATTTAATGAATTGTGTAATCAAAATCACTGTAATAGCTACTGGTGCCAAGAATTTAATGATGAAATACATGATTCTTCTCAATCCCATGCTGACGGTGCCGCCGTTGGTATATTCATCCATGAAATCGGATTTCTTCATCTTCCAGCCGAGGAATACAACTGTTAACAAGCCGCCGATGGTCATCAGGAATGTTGAGGTGAACGCATCGAGGGCGTCGAAAACACTTAATCCAAATAATTTCAAAATTGAGCCGCTGTGCAGACTTTCGCTTGAAATCACACACAGAATAAACGCTCCGATTGCCGAGTAAATAGTGGCTTTTTTACGGCTTATATGCAACTGCTCGGTGAGATACAAAACAGGCACTTCCAGCAATGAGATAGAGGAGGTGAGGGCTGCGATTGTCAGAAGCAGGAAGAAAATCAGGCAGAAGAAATATCCTCCGGTCATTTGATCGAAAAGCATCGGCAGAGTGACAAACGCCAATTCGTTGCCGGCTTCAGGACGGATGCCGAACGAGAATGCCGCAGGGAAGATGACGATGCCCGCTAAAACCGCGATGAGAGTGTCGCTGATGCACACCATAAAAGCGGTAGAGGTGAGGTTGTCATTCTTAGCGATGTACGAGCCGTAGGTTATCAAACAGCCCATTCCCAGACTCAACGAGAAGAATGCCTGACCGAGTGCGTTGATGAGAACCTTACCCGTGATTTTTGAGAAATCAGGTTTTAGGAAAAACTCTATACCATCAGCAGCACCTGGCAAAGTCAGCGATTTGATGCCGAGTATGATCAAAATTCCAAAAAGGATTGGCATGAGGATTTTCGAGTATTTCTCAATGCCTTTCGTCACACCTTTTATAATGATAAAAGCTGTTAGGAAGATGAAGATTCCCTCGCTGAGGATAGGCTGCCATGACTCATTCATCAGGTTGTTGAAATCTGTTTGAATCGTAACCTTATCCAAGTCGTGATAATAATTGATGATGGACTTACCGACCGCGTCGATGGTCCATCCTGCCACGGTGCAGTAGAATGCGAGGATAAGAAACGCACAAATCACGCCCATGTAGCCTATTGTGCCCCAGCCTTTTGTTCCCGGAGCCAACGCTTTGAACGCGCCTACCGGATTTTTGCCCGAGCGCCGTCCAATAGTAAACTCGGTAACCATCAAAGGTAATCCCAAAAGCAGCACAATGCATAAATAGACAAGGAAAAACGCACCGCCGCCATTGGCACCCGCCTCACACGGGAAACGGTAAATATTACCCAATCCGATGGCGGAACCTGCCGCCGCCGCTATGATTCCAAACTTGGATCCGAAACTCTCTTTATTACTCATTGTCTCTTTCAACTTTTAACTTTCAACTTTCAACTACTCTACACTCTAAACCCTACACTATTCCTTCTCTCCGTAAGCGAGGTCGCCGGCGTCACCTAATCCTGGAACAATATAAGCTTTTGCTGTCAACTCGTCGTCGATGTCGCCAACCCACAAGGTGGCATCGTATTTCGAGAGTTTTTTCTTAACATAGTCAACACCTTCGGCACTGGCGATAATTGCCACCAAATGAAGTTTCTTAGGCTTTTCATCGTCGCGAAGCAGACCGTCGAGGCACTGCACCAGTGACGAGCCTGTGGCAAGCATCGGATCGACGAGCATCAGCACCCGGCCGTCGATGTTGGCGGCTGAATAATACTCGATGCGGATTTCAAAATCCTCGTTTTTGTCGTATTTTCGGTATGCTGCGATAAAGGCGTTGTCGGCTTTGTCGAAGATGTTCAAAAAGCCTTGATGCATAGGCAGACCCGCACGCATGATGGTTGCCAAAACCGGCTGGTCGACAATGATGTTCATATCTTTTTCGCCAAGCGGTGTGGTGACTGTGACAGTTTCATAATCCATTGTTTTGCTGATTTCGTATGCCATCAGTTCGCCGATACGCTCAAGATTTTTGCGAAAACGCATTCTATCGCCTTGTACTTCAACGTTTCTAAGCTCTGCGATGTAGTTGTTGATGATGGTGTTTTGGGCACCAACTTCTATTACTTTTACCATGGTTTGTTAAATTTTATTGTTTTTAAATATTTTCAATGCAAATTTATAAATTTTATTGAGTTTGTTGAACTTCAGCTCGCGATAATATTTTTCTTCGCCGCCAAAACCCTTGTAAAACCTGGCCAATCCGTCGTTGTCGGAACCTTCGAAATCGAGAGTGAAATCAGTTCCGCTGTATTTTTCGATGACGTAATCAAGCAAAAATGTCAATCCGTGGAGCTCTTTGTTGGCCTCGTCAGTGCCGGAGAATAGGAAAACAATTTTATGGTGGCTTATCATGAAAAACGCTCCGGCAATCAATTGATTGTCAGGGTTTTGAACTCCTAAAACAAAACAAGCGCTGTGATTCTTGGCTGCTTCGACTAAGCTCAGCAACCGATTGTATTCTTTGTCGCCCCAATGTTTTATTTCTTTGCCTCTGTTTTTCCTGAAAAGTTCAATTATTGCTGATGGTTTAGCGTTTTCAACTATCATCAGGCCTTGTTTTTTAGCTTTGGCGAGATTGCGTTTGGTGTTGGAGTGGTAGTTTTCGGCCAGAACGAAATAATTTTGATTTAAAGAAAGTTCAATATTGCGATGATTTTCGGTCGTATAAGTCGTATATGTCCTATGTGTCTCATACGAGTTGTTAATTCTAAACTCCGCAAACTTGAATTTCCCTGGAATCGCCTCAAAAAACTGCTCGATTTTTTCTTCTGTTACCTCGGTTTTCCCAAAAACTCCAAATTTTTGAGTGAAAAAAGGCTGAAAAAGATAATTAACGCAAAATTTATTGCCTGATGTCAGAGGCATTACAGCCTTGTAATCGTCCTCAACCAAGGCTTCCCAGCCTGGATGCACCGCGTCAAGATACCACGACCAAACGTAAACCAAGCCGTCGGGACTTTGCTCGACGCATTCGTCCCACAGCGACTTATCTATTTGGTTATGTGTTAAATAGCGTATCATTTGCCGACTGCACAATCGAGAATTTTCTTATATAGCGGCAGCCAACCGGTCCAGGTTTTTTCGTTGCTCAGAGTGTGATTGTGCCACAGAAGTATGAATTTTCCGTTGACATTTTTTACTTCCTCAAGCAGTTTCTGTACCTTGGCAAACGACTCTTCCACGTCAAGACCGAGGTAGTCGCGCATGGTGCCGTCCATCACAGCGAACGGATGTATGTTGAGACTTGTCACGTTGTCGTGTTCTAAATCGAAGAACGGGAATGTGTCGGCTATGCCGGCGCGGAAGCCAGCCTGCGACGGATAACCCATGGTGTAGTCGTCGGTGATGTCCAGATCGATGAGAATCTGATAGCTCAAAGGCATGTTCAAGCGCAGGAAATGCTGGCGACTCATGGTGATTTCACGGTTCAGTACCTTTGAAAGGTTGGTGATTTCGGTCTGCACTTTCTCCTTGTTGAGATATGACGAGTAGGAAGGATGTATTCCAACTCGCGCATAATCGCCAAGTTTTTTGATAAGATTCTGAAACTCGTTGTTTCTCAATGAGATATTTTTGTCGTTCATGTCGTATTCACCGCAAAGGATGAAATACAAAGGATGCAGATTGTATTCTTTCTGCAACTGAATCTGCAGGTCGAAGGTGTCGAACGGATCGGGTTCAAGCCCCAGCAAAACCTTGCGGCGTTGGTTCCATTCAGGGAAATTCAGGCTGAATAAATCACGCAGATATGAAGCGGTGGTGCGGAATATGCCTTTGTTGCGATATGCCCAGGCGGCATCGACGTCATAAGTCGGAATAAACTCGAAATTGTTTTTCTTCAATTTCAAATCGGGATAAATCTCCGTCAGTTTTTGACCCAGCTCGATTGCCCAGATGTTGACCAAAGGCTTTTCCAACATGCCCATTTTGAACAGGATGGAGCTTTCGGCTTGGAATCGGTTGTGCTTGTCGTTGATGTGCGGCAGATACTCCTCGTAGCGTGTCACAAGGTAAAACGATGCGGCAAAGATGTCGAACGGGAACATCGACTTGTCGTTGTAAACCGGAAATATCGCTTTCAGATCCTTGTAATCGATTATTTTCAAATCCTGATCCTCGATGTCGTGCTCGAAAAGCAGATTGGTTGATTTTTGAAACGGCTCGTCCCAAAAACGGTTGCTGCCATAGTGCATCTTGGGCCCGTCGTACGAAGTGAAGACCTCGTTGTCGGTGGTCAGTTTGAAAGAAATGCCAAGCAAGTCTTTGAGCATCAAGTCAAAGATGTAATGCAGACGGTTGGTCGTTTTCGGTACTAAAATGAGCATATCCATGGCACAAATTTACATTTTTTTCTAATAACGCTAATCAAAATATGATATTTTCTTTCAGACGGATGTCGTCGGATGAGGCGCCCACCATGATTGTGAATTCGCCCGGCTCGAGATTTTCTGTCGGGATTGTAAATGTAATATGTTTAGTCTCACCCTTTAGGATGAAGATGCGTTTAAACCCTTTGAGCAGTTTCTCGGCTGGGGTGATGGTGGCATATTCGTCGCGGAGATATAGTTGAACGACCTCATCGCCGTGATAATCGCCAATGTTTTTGACATCGACTGAGACTTCTATTGTATCATTTAATTTGTTGACAATCAGATTACTATATTCGAATTTTGTATAACTCAAACCATGGCCGAAACAGAACAGAGGTGTGCTCTCGCATTCGACGTAGTCGTGAGGTTTCGGCTGTGAATAATATATCGGAATCTGGCCTGTGTTGCGAGGCTGCGATATCGGCAAACGCCCGGCAGGGTTTTGGTTTCCGAAGATTATGTCAGCGATGGCGTTGCCGCCTAGTTCGCCAGGGTAGAAGGCGGTGAGAAGTGCGTTGGCGACCTCATTTGCGGTGTTTTTAAGCAGTGGGCGGCCCTCTATATAAATGATAATCAGTGGTTTATGAAACTTTGCTATCTCTTTTATCAAATCCTCTTGTAAACCTGAAAGTTCTAAAGACACCCGGTCGTAGCCTTCGCCGCAGTCCATGTCGGAGATGTGGTCGTTGACGACAGCGGCGCCTGTCGATTCGTATGATGTCTTGAAGTCGCGTGCGCTGGAGCCGCCGACCACCAAAATGGTGACATCCGCTGATTTTGCTGCCTTTATCGCTGATTCAAAGTCGGCATCATTGGTGTCACGGATGGAGCAGCCTTTGGCATAGATGATTTTTGTGTTGGCGTCAGCGCGATCGCGAATGCCTTCCAACACTGTGACAATCTTGTCGGGGTCTTGTGGCGCTGTATAATCGCCCAGTTGGTTGTACATGTTGTCGGCGTTAGGTCCGATGACGGCGATGGAACGGATGTCGCGTGACAATGGCAAAATGCCGTCGTTTTTCAATAAAACCACGGATTCGCGTGCCGTTCGCAATTGTAGAGACGTTTCCCGAAACGTCTCTTGTGACGAATTTTGAGACGTTTCAGGAAACGTCTCTACGTCCAGATATGGATCATCGAACAACCCGATTTCGTATTTGAACCGCAAAACCCTGCGAACCGCCTCATCGACGTTTTCAATTGGCACCAAACCTTGTTCGACGGCGGTTTTCAGATATGTCCCATAATTTGAACCACCTAAATCTATGTCGACACCAGCATTTATTGCTTGCGCCGTCGCCTCCAACTGGCTCGCGGCTGTTCTGTGAGTGCTATGCAACGCCCAGATGCTGCCGAGGTCGGAGAACACCACTCCTTTGAATCCCCATTGCCTGCGCAAAACATCTTTCAAGAGCCAACTGTTTGATGTACATGGCACTCCGTCGATGGCGTTGTATGATGTCATGATGCTTTTTGCGCCGTTTTTCACTGCGATTTCAAAGCCGGAAAGGTAATCAGACATCAGATAATTTGGTCCGGTCTGTGCGGCGGCGCCGTTATGCCCACCTTCAGGGATGCCGTAAGCCGCAAAGTGTTTCACTGTGGCGCCAACGTAGTTCTGCATGCCTTTTATCATGGCGCTGCCTAATGTTCCCGACAGATACGGGTCCTCGCCGAATGTCTCTTCCACTCTCGACCAGCGCAGGTCGCGTGCGATATCGAGCACCGGACCGTATCCGAACCGAGCACCTCTGCTGTAAGCTTCCAAGCCTATCGCGTCACCTAATGAATATAATAATTCCTCGTCCCAAGTCGCCGCCATTCCAAGTCCCGTCGGATATACTGAGGCACCAACAGCCATCAAGCCATGCGGACACTCCTCTGCAAAATAAATCGGAATGCCGAGGCGAGTGTTTTCTACGGCATAACGCTGCATCTCATTGTAAATCTTTCTCGACTTATTAGCGTCAGGACCAGTTTCAAGTGTCTTCTGTGACCACGGGTCGGCACGCAATACAGCCCAGAATCCGCCAACAGGCAAGCTGTCGATGAGTGTTTTGTACGATTCGTCGTCGTAAAGGTTGAAGCCTATCGGGCAACACAGTTGCCCGATTTTTTCGGTTAAAGTCATCTGATTCAACAAGTTATCGACTTTTTTATCGATATCGTCTTTCTTCGGCGCCGAACACGACACCAGGAAAATCAGTGCTATAATGGATAAGAATCTCGTTTTCATACTACAAAATTACAAAATTAATTTATATGGAGGCTCGGTTTTAAAAAAATTGTATCTTTGCAGACTTTTAAGATTAATCATTAAAATAAATAAAATGAAGAAATTAACATTATTAGTGTTTCTGTCAGTGATGAGCTTGTTAGCTATCGCTCAGACAGTTGAAAAAACTTACCACTTCGACAACCCGACGATCACAGAGCTTCGCGGTTATCAGCAAATTGCATTTGACGGCTGCATGCAGACAGCTATCGCTGGCAACCCGTCGTTGCCTTATTACTCAATCAGCCTGATGCTGCCACAAGGCACTGAGGCCGAGTCGATTGAGGTGGAGCTTTCGGATTTTGAGGAAATTGAAGGAAATGTCAACCTTTTCCCATATCAGCCTTCGAGAAAAAACAGCGATCTCACAGCTGCCGATTTTGTGAAAAACGAAGCCTTATATGCATCAAAGAGCGTGTATCCGGCTGAAAACCACGGTGTTTTAACCACACAATTCAAAAACGGCTATGGCTTCGCATTCTCGGCCTTCACTCCTGTGCAATATATTCCGTCGGAAGGCAAGGTGATGTATGCCAAGACAGCCAATGTCCGTGTAAACGTCAGATCTTCGAGAACCGACAAAAGCGAGATGCTTTGGGGAACACAGGAAATCAAGAACAGCGTGAAACGTCTTGCCCAAAACCCTGAAATGGTTGAAAATTACGATACAAGAGGCAGAGAGGTGACGGGTTACGACATGCTTATTATCACCACATCGCAATATGTTGACGCCTACAGCGAATATTGCGAGTATTACAACAACATCGGACTGCGCAATCAGGTTGTCACCACCGATGCCATCTACAGTGCGATGACAGGTACCGACAATCAGGATAAAATCCGTAACTACATCATCCAGGAATACCAAAACAATGGTATTATTATGGCGGTTTTGGGCGGCGATGTCGACCTCGTTCCTTACCGCGGTTTCTACTGCTATGTGACCTCTGGCGGCGGCGATCAGGAGAGCAATAACATCCCGGCCGACCTTTATTACAGCGGCCTTGACGGCACTTGGAACGATAACGGAAACAACCGTTACGGCGAGCCTGGCGAGGACGACCTTCTTCCGGAAATCGGCATCAGCCGTATGTCGTTCAACAACACCACCGACCTTGCCAACATGATTCATAAGACATTGATGTATCAGCAAAACCCGGTGTTGGGAGAATTCCACAAGGTGATTCTCGCCGGTGAACATCTTTACGACAATCCTACATCAAACGGCTCGGATTATCTCGAGCTTCTGATTGGAACACATGATGATAACGGCTACACAACTGTCGGATATCCAACTACTTACGACTTTACAAAGCTTTATGAGGAACAAGGTAACTGGAGCGGCACATTGTTGAAACAGGCTATCAACGCCGGTACAAGCTACGTGCATCACGACGGACACGCCAACTCGGGCTATGTGGCCGGCTGGTATGGAATATCAAACGGTGATTTCTCGGGAGCCAACGGCATTGACCACAACTACACCTTCTTCCACTCGCAGGGTTGCGATTGCGGCGCTTTTGATGAAAGCTGCATACTCGAAAAGATGGTCAAGATAGAGAATTTTGCAGTGGCCGTTATCGGTAATTCACGTTACGGTTGGTTTAACGAAGGTCAGACCGAAGGACCTGGATGCCATCTTGAAAGAGAAATGACCGACGCACAATGGAACGACCGTATCGGCTTGCTCGGATGTGCCATTTCTGAAGGCAAATGTATGACAGCTCCATGGGTTACGGCTCCTGGACAGTGGGAAGAAGGCGCTCTGCGTTGGAACTTCTACGACATGAACGTACTCGGCGACGGTGCCGTCAATGTGTGGCTTGACGAGCCTATGACAGCAGTTGTCGAAGCTCCTGCACAAGTGGTGCTCGGAACACAGACAATTGAAATCGATGTAACTGACCAGAACGGCAACGCATTGAAGAACTACCGCTGCCTCATCTTTATGGACGGTGAAGTTATAGCTATGGGAGCCACCGACGAAAACGGTATCGCCGAATTGACTTTCGACGGCGGATTGCAAGCTGTCGGCCCTATGATGCTTAAGGTGATGGGCGTCAATTCATATCCTCAAACATTTGAAATGCTGGCAGTGCCAAGCGACACGCCTTATGTGGTGTATGAAAGCTATCAACTTAACGGAGGTGAACAGATTGAGTACAACGGCAGTTATTCATTCGATATGATGGTGAAAAACGTTGGAAGCGTCAATGCCAGCAACGTGACCGCCACTTTGTCATGCGACAGTGAATTTGTTACACTCAATGAAACTACAATGAACATCGGCAATGTGTCGGGCAATCAGAGCATTATGCTTGACGATGCATTCGCTTTCAATGTAAGCGATGATGTTCCGAATAATACAATGGTCCGCTTCAATCTCAGCTGCACCGACGGTAACGATACATGGGAGAGCCATTTCAACGCACATATTTATGCTCCGTTGTTCGAGGTGGTGAGTGCCGTGCTCGTGACAGAAACCGGCGCTGCACTCAATCCGGGCGAGGGCGGAACAGTTCATTTCACTTTGAAGAACAGCGGCCATGCAGATGCGCCTTCAGCAGTGTTTGCCATTTACAACTCACATCCTGAGGTGATTGCCACGACAACAGAATGGCATTTCAACAATGTTGTGGCCGGTGGCGAATTCTACGCCGACATGGAGTTTGTGGTCAGCGCCAGCGCACAAGTCGGAGCTTTGTATGAGTTGCCTTATGCTTTGTACTATGGCAATTACATGGTTCAGGACAACTACTATCTCCCTGTGGGATCGTCGATGGACGGCTTCGAGACTGGTGATTTCAGCGCATTCAACTGGCAGAGCGTGAGCCCGATTTATGCATGGAGTGTTGTGACAGAAAATCCTTACCAAGGCAGCTATTGCGCCAAGTCGTCATCAATTCAGGACGGTGAGACCACATCATTGTTCATTTCAATTGAAGTCGGCACCGACAGCGAGTTGAGCTTCTATTACAAAGTTTCGTCTGAAAGCAACTACGACAAGCTCCACTTCTACATCAACAACGAGGAGAAGGCCAATTGGTCGGGCGAAGTGTCGTGGACACAGGCTACATATACCTTAACTCGTGGTACTAATGTTTTGAAATGGGAATACACCAAAGACGTTTCAGTTTCGAGCGGCTCAGACTGCGCATGGATTGACAATGTGGTGTTCCCGGCATCGACAGTTATCACAGAGGTGGGTGAAGTGGTTGAGAATAAGAGCGTTATGGTTTATCCTAACCCGGCTAACGATGTGCTGAACATAGAACTCGGCGACAGCCAGTCGGATGTGATGATTTACAATAGCCTCGGACAGGTGGTGCGCTGCTACGAAAACATGTCGGGCGACATGCAAATCAACGTCGCAGACCTTAACGCAGGAATGTATTTCGTGAAGGTAAATGGCGAGGTGACAAAGGTAATAAAACGTTAACGGTAACAAATAACCGATAACAAAATATAAAACAAAAACACAAACGGCAGCGCCATCCATTGCAGGATGACGACTGCCGTTATTGCGAATATAACCACGAAGTAGCGCAAAATGTTTTCTTTAAATTTCAGATTTTTAATCTTGAATGAGAAGAAAGGCACTTCGCTAATCATCAGCCAGCTGAAAATGACAACGGCAGCGAGCAGGAAATAAGGGCTCAACACAATATTGTACAAAGTGCTGCCTTGCTCGATTTGTGACAGCATCAACGGCAACGAGGCGATGAATAAACCGACAGCCGGCACCGGAAGCCCAAGAAACGACGAGCTTTGCCGAGTGTCAATGTTGAACTTGGCCAGTCGCACAGCAGCAAAGGCTGCCAAAACAAAGGCCAACATCGGGAAGATGTTGATGTCGAACAACTGCCATTTGATATCCAGATTGTTAAGAAGCGAAGCTACTATAAATGACGGCGCCACTCCAAATGAAACTACATCCGACAAAGAGTCGAGTTCGCCGCCAATAGGTGATTTGGCGTTGAGCAAACGGGCCGCAAAGCCGTCGAAGAAATCGAAAATAGCGGCCAGAAATATCATTTCGGCAGCCATGATAATATGGTTGTGGCAGGTGAAATATATTGATATACAGCCACTTATCAGATTCAGGCAAGTGATGGTGTTCGGAATGTGTTTTTTGATTGACATAACTCAAATTTTTGCAAAAATAGAAAATTTTTAAAAACTACAAAATTATTGCTGGCGGTAGGCATTCGGCGTCTGACCGGTGTGAACCTTGAAATATTTGTAGAAAAACGACTGGTTGGGGAAGTTGAGCTGATCGGCTATCTCCTTGATACTCATATCAGTATGGCGCAGTAAATGCTGCGCTTCGAGAATCACGTATTTGTTGATGATATCGGGGGCTGAAAAGCCGCTCACATTCTTGATGATTTTCGAAAGATATTTGGGCGTGATGCACAGCTTGTCGGCGTAAAATCCCATCGAACGCTCAGTGTTGTGATACTTTTCAACGAGTTCGACAAAGTTTTCAAAAACCTTTTTGTGGCGGGTTGACGGGTTGGCTTCCTGATTACCCTCGTTGGCTACAATGCGTTTTGTAATCAAACCGCCGATAAGGTAGAAAACCGAGGTGAGCAGATAGCTGATACTGTCGTTGCGATATGCCGAGTCGATATTTATCACATTGTCAATGAGTTGGAAGTATTGCAATGCCAAATCAACTTCTTCGGGCACCATTTCGATAATGGGTGTCTTTAAGCCGTTGAGGGCGTCGGTGAAGATTTTGTTCAGATCGGAACTCAACGTGGTCATGTATTGCGGCGACACGGCGAGAATAGTGAGTTCGATAACTTCGTTCCTCTTGCTGTCGATTGGCATCAGCTGTATAATATTATTAGGTATGTTCAAAACCAGCATTCCGTCGTGAATCTCGTGTTCCGTAAGGTTGATGGTGCATTTGAAATGCCCTTTGCGGCAATAGGCTGCTATAAAACCGTCAATTCGGCTTGGAAACTTGAGCAATCCATAGTCGAGATTGTTGGTCTGACGGGCGAGGATGAAATCATCTCCAATGCTTACGATATCGTCTTTCAGAAATAATTCCTTCACTTTCGAAAGGGAGAATTTGTTGTAAGTTTTACTATCCATTTGGGTGATAATTTTCGACAAAAATACATATATTTTATGATATGATATTATAAATTTTGCAAAAATTCGACTTTTAGATATATTTTGGATATAATTAGACCTTTACAGATAATGAAAAGTGTTGTTATTTTGCATCGTGAAAAACAGCAAAATTTAACATGATGAAAACATCAACAAGTACACGGAAATTGACTTTACTCGCATTGCTAATGGCGATGGTTCTTCCGCTTGGTGCGCAGCAAGTGCTCTCGTTGCAGGAATGCCGCGAAATGGCGCTTGAGAACAACAACAAGCTCAAGATAGCCCAGGAGAAGGTCAATGTTGCCGACTACGACAAGAAAATCGCCGTATCGAACTATTTCCCGAAGATTACGGCACAGGGCGCCTACATGTACAACGATATGCAAATCAAGTTGATTGGCGACAGCCAGATGAACGCCATCAACAACATGGGGACGACACTTCAGAATCAGGTGACGGGTGCGATGACGCCTATCATCCAGCAGATTATGCAGGATCCGGCTTTGGTTCAGCTCATTATGAACAGCCCGGCTTTGCAGAGCATATTTCAGGGTCTGCAGGCCGCTGACTTCTCGGCAGCACTCAACGCTATCGGACAAGAGGTGACCAACGCATTGACTCTCGACACACGAAATGTGTATGCCGGTATGATTTCGGTGCAGGAACCTGTGTATGCCGGCGGTAAGATTCGCGCTTACAACAAGATGGCCCGTTACGGCAAAGATCTGGCCCAGTCGCAATTCGACACCGAGCAGCAGGAAATCATTGTAAATACCGACAAAGCCTACTGGCAGATAGTTTCGCTGGCCAACAAGCTGAAACTCACACAGAGTTATTTGGAGTTGCTGCAGACCATGTCAAACAATGTCGACAAGCTGGTGGAAGAGGGTATGGCCACATCGGCCGACCGTCTGGCTATCAAGGTGAAGCTCAACGATGCCGAGCTTAGCATGATAAGAGTGCAGAACGGTCTGGCCCTGTCGAAGATGCTCCTCTGCCAGAGTTGCGGACTGCCGTTGGACAGCAATATAGCTTTGGAAGACGAAAATCTGGAAGATGTGGCGATTCCAGTGTACAATACTGAATATACCGAAGAAGACATCATGAACAATCGTCCCGAGTTGCAAAGTCTCGACATAGCCACTAAGATATACGACAAAAAGGTGAAAATAGCCCGTTCTGACTTCCTGCCGATGGTGGCGGTTGCAGGCAACTACATTGTTACCAACCCTTCGGTGAACAACGGGTTCCAGAACGAATTCCACGGATTTTTCAATGTGGGCGTGGTGGCCAAAGTGCCGCTGTTCCATTTCTGCGAGGGCTATTACAAAGTGCGTAAGGCCAAGTCGGAGGCGATGGTTATGAAGCTTCAGCTGGAAGATACCAAAGAACTGATTATGCTTCAGGTGAGTCAATATGAGAAACAGATTCATGAAGCAGAGTCGCGTCTGCAACTTACCACCGAAAAGATGTCGGATGCCGAAGAAAACCTCCGTATGGCTACGTTGGGATTCAACGAAGGTATGATTCCGTCGTCGACACTCGATATGGCTCAGACATCGTGGATGCAGGCCCATTCCGAGATGATAGACGCCAAGATAGACGTTATTATGGCAAACACTTATTTAAAGAAATCAATAGGAAAACTTGAATAATTATGGCAACAGAAAGAACTCAAAGAATTAATACCATCATCGCATTGGCGGTGCTTGGCATAGTTATAGCTACCGTTTGTGTAATCGGTTCAATCACTTACGGCAAGACAAACGAAATTATGCAGGGCCAGATGGAAGTGTCGGAATATCGTGTTTCGAGCAAGATCCCTGGCCGAATCATGGAATTCAGAGTCAAGGAAGGCGACAGGGTGATGGCCGGCGACACATTGGCAATCATCGAGGCGCCGGAAGTTATGGCTAAGAAGACTCAGGCTGAAGCAGTTAAAACAGCTGCTGTGGCGTTGAACGACAAAGCCGAAGCAGGTGCTCGTGAGGAGCAGATCCAAGGCGCTTATGAATTATGGCAGAAAGCCATTGTCAACCGCGACATTTGGGAAAAATCGTTCAAACGTGTATCCAACTTATATAAAGAAGGTGTGTTGAGCGAACAGAAATACGACGAAACCAAAGCCCAGTACGACGCTGCCGTAGCCACTGAAAAAGCCGCGAAATCGCAGTACGACATGGCTGTGAAGGGTGCTCAAAAACAAGACAAGGAAATGGCAGCCGCCAAGGTTGAACAGGCTAAAGGCGTTGTCGAAGAAGTCGATTCCTATATTCACGAGACCATCTTGTTGGCTTATGCTGACGGTGAGGTTACAGACATTTTCCCACACATAGGTGAACTGGTCGGCACTGGTGCTCCAATCATGAACATTGCTATGATGGACGACATGTGGGCAACCTTCAACGTTCGCGAGGACCATTTGCGCAGATTGCCTATCGGCAGCTATTTCACAGCCGAGATTCCGGCTTTGGGAGCTGCGGTGGTGATGGAAGTCAACTACATGAAAGACCGTGGCGACTATGCCGCTTGGAAAGCCACCAAGCAGACCGGACAATACGACCTCAAGACATTTGAGGTGCGTGCCGTGCCTATGGCAAAAATTGAAGGTCTGAGACCTGGTATGACTGTTATTTACAGAGTCGGCGAGGAGAAAAAATGAACGGACTGAGACAAGTATTGGCTATCGCTAAGCGTGAGCAGAAGAGGATGATGGCTCGCGGGATATACACTTTTTGTATTATCCTGGCTCCCATTGTGGCATTCCTGTTCTTCACCACGCTGATGGGCGAGGGTCTGCCGGCTGATTTGCCTGCGGGCGTCGTCGATGAGGACAATACCGCCACTACGCGCGAGGTGATACGCAACCTCGACTCATTCCAGCAGACCAATATCATAGAGCATTATCCTGATGTGGCAGCCGCCCGCAAAGCGATGCAACAAGGCAAGATTTACGCTTTCTATTACATCCCTAAAGGCACCACACAACTGGCCATATCAGGCAAGCAGCCCACGGTGTCGTTTTACACTGCGGCATCATATTTGATTCCGGCTTCGTTGGAATATCGCGATATGAAGATGATGTCGGAATATGCCTCGGGAGCTGTCGGCCGAGCCACTCTCTATGCCAAAGGCTATACCGAAAGCCAGGCAATGGCGGTGTTGCAGCCTATTAAAATGGAGATGCATGCCGTCAACAATCCGAGTTTGAACTATTCGATTTATCTTTGCAACACCATACTTCCGGGCATCATAATGCTGTTGATTATGCAGGTGGCAATATACTCGATTTATGTCGAGATGAAAGAGGAAACAGCCAAAGAATGGTTAGGTATGGCCGACAACGATATCGTCAAGGCATTGATAGGCAAACTATTGCCTCAGATGGTGATATGGGCCCTGATGGCCTTGTTCTGCCTGTTCTTGCTTTATGGTGTGTGGAGGTTCCCTTTGAACAGCGGAATCTGGCCGATGATTTTGAACATGTTCCTTCTGATCAACTCGTCGCTGGCTTTGGGCGTGTTTTTCTGCGGCTTGGTGCCCTCGCTGCGTTGGGCTTTGAGCTTGGCTACCCTGTGGGGCGTGCTGTCGTTCCCGATTTCGGGATTCTCGTTCCCTCACATGGCTTTCCCCGACACTTTGAAGGGATTGGCCTGGCTGTTCCCACTGCGTCATTATTTCCTGATTTATGTCGATCAGGCGCTTAACGGACTGCCGCTGTATTACTCATGGCTTAACATAGCCATTATGCTGGCCTTCTGGGGGCTTCCGATAATGCTGTTGGGACGGCTGAAAAAGTTCTTGTTGGAATATCATTATACGCATTAAACTGACGAATATGAAATGGTTAAGAAATACAATAGAAGTTTGGGCGTATGAAATGAAATGCGCTTTGCTTGATGAAGGTGTGGTAGTCTTCTTCATCATAGTGCCTTTGCTTTATCCGCTTCTTTACGCATACCTTTACAGTCATGAGAGTGTCAGGGAGGTGCCGACAGTGGTTGTCGACAACAGCCATTCCACCACTAGCCGCGAGTTTGTGCGCCGAGTGGACGCGTCGCCCGATGTTGAGATAATATCGCATTGTGAGGATATGGAAGAGGCAAAGCGAATGATTCACAGTCGCGACGCCTACTGCCTGATTTACATCCCGAAGGATTTCGAGAAAGACATCGCACAAATGCGCCAGACAACGGTCGAACTTTACTCGGACATGAGCGGTTTGCTCTATTACAAAGCCGTTTTGAGCAGTTGTACCGAGGTATCGCTCGATATGAACAAGGAGATAAAGGCAAAGCTTATCCCCGGAGCCACCGAGCAACAAATTGCCACGTTCCAATATCCTATCGAGTATAAATATGTGTCGATGTTCAATACGCAAAGCGGTTTTGCCTCATTCCTCATTCCGGCCGTTCTGATGATGATTATTCAGCAGACAATGGTGCTTGGTGTGGGCATGATGGCAGGCGAGGAGCGTGAGAAGGTGCGCAAACACATTGTCGAGCCTCATATCATCCGCAAAAACCCAAGCGAGATACTGCTTGGCAAGTCGACTGTGATATTCACAATATACGTGATGGTGGCTGTATATCTGGTTTGTATAGTGCCGCCGTTGTTCGGCCTTATTCACATTTGGCGTTGGCAGACATTGCTTGCGTTTATGGTGCCATTCATTGCCGCATGCGTGTTTTTCAGCATATCGCTGTCGTCAATAGCACACGATAGGGAATCGTTCATCATCATGTTTGTGTTCCTGTCAATACCGTTGCTGTTCGCAAGCGGTATATCATGGCCCGCCAGCAATATTCCTATTTTCTGGAAAGGCTTCTCGTGGCTGTTCCCGTCCACTTTCGGCATCAACGGATATGTGAGGATAACAGAGATGGGCGCCAGCCTGGCCGATGTGCAGTATGAACTGAACGCTTTATGGATACAGACAATCGTTTATCTTGGAATCTCTTATCTGGTTTATAAGAGAACTTATGGAAAACAATTGTGGGCGTAATTAAAAAATCCCTATCTTTGCAGTTTGTATCAATTGCAAATTATGTGGGATAAAATTGCCGATTATATACTAAAACACCGCGTTTTAAATCTTCTGATAGTCTCAGCCATACTGGTTTTCCTGGGATTGAAGGCTTTCAACGTGAAGATGGGGCACAATCTTGCCAATACTCTGCCCGACACCGATACCACGATGGTCGTTTATCGCCAGTTCCTCGAAAAATATGGACAGGACGGCCGCAGCATCTTTGTCGGAATGTACGACGACGATTTGTTTACCCTTGAGCATTTTCAGGATTTTTACGATTTGAACGAGCAGGTTAGGGCAATTCCGGGTGTTGTGGAATGCCTGTCGGTGACAAGAGTTTTCAATCTGAAAAAGAACGACAGTATCAAGAAATTCGAGCTGGTGCAGGTGGTTCCGCAGCGCCCTCAGACTCAGGCTGAGGTGGATGCCATTAAGCAAGATATCATGAGCCTGGCCATCTACGACGGCTTGCTATTCAATGCCGACAAGCACTCAACTATGATGCTGGTTTCGATTGAGGATGAATATGTCAACACCAAGGCACGCACCGAATTGGTAACTTCATTGAAGGGCTTATTGGATGAATACGGCAAGGCTCACGGCATAGAAATGCGCATTTCGGGAATGCCGTACATACGTGAAATCACCACGCAGAAAATGGTGAAGGAAATCGTAGGATTCACCTTTCTGTCGATTTTCGTGGCAGGGTTCATATTGTATCTGTTTTTCCGCTCGTGGCGTCCGCTGGTGTCGGTTGTAGCCATAGTTTTGATATCGGTGTCCTACATGTTCGGTATTATGGTGCTACTGGGCTTCGATGTGACTATTCTCACCGGAGTGCTGCCTCCGCTGTTGATAATTATCGGAGTGGAGAACTCCATTTTCATGCTCAACAAATATCATCGCGAATACGACGCTTGTCACGATAAGATGCAGGCGTTGAAAAATGTGATATTGCGTATTGGGCCGGCCAACTTCCTCACTAATACAACTACTGCGGTCAGCTTTGCCTCGTTCATCATCACCCGCAACGTGTTGTTGGTGCCGTTTGGTATACTCGCAAGTATCTGTATCATGATTACTTACGTGCTTACCATGGTGCTTTTGCCGACTTTCTTCAGCTATCAGAAGAATCCTGAGGGCAAGATGGTCAACTACATGAATAACCCGAGAATAAACTACATTATGGAGAAAGTGTCAGTTTTCGTTCTTGGTAAGAAACGTGTGGTTTATGCGGTGTTGGGAGTGCTTCTCACGCTTTGTGTGATAGGCGCCACCAGAATGTCTACTTCTGGTCGTGTTGTCGACGATATCGCCAAAAACGACAAGCTGTACAAGGATATAATGTTTTTCGAGGAGAATGTAGGCGGTGTGATGCCGTTCGAAATCTCCATCGACACCCGCAAGCCTAAAGGCGTGATGAATGCCGGATTTGTCAGAAAAGTGCAGCAATTACAGGATAGTTTGGCGCTTTATCCCGAGTTCAGCCGTCCGCTTTCCATAGCTGAAGTGGTGAAATTCGCACGCCAGGGTTTCTTCAACGGCAAACCCGAGCAATATAAGGTGCCTACCAACAACGAGTTTGGTTTCATAATGAAATACATGCCCGAGAACAAGGGCGGAGAGTTGCCCAAAATCATTACCCAATACATTGATAATGAGATGCAAAGCACACGTATCTCGGTGCAGATGGCAAATGTCACCACTCCTGAAATCGACCAGATAAGCAAGTCGCTCCGTCCAAAAATCGACAAAATATTCCCCAAAGAGAAATACGATGTGGTGATGACTGGAAGTGCCATGGTGACGCTGCAAGGCACCAATTACCTGATTGTTAACCTGTCGCACTCGCTTTTCCTGGCTTTCATGGTCATAGCCATGCTGATGGCAATCACGTTTAGAAAGTTTAAGATGGTTGTTATCTCGTTGATACCCAACCTGATACCTTTGTTGTTCACTGCCGGAGTGATGGGCTTTTGCGGCATTCCGCTTAAGATGTCGACGATATTGGTGTTCAGCATAGCCCTTGGCATCAGTGTCGACAATACGATTCACTATCTGGCGCGTTATCGCCTGCAAATGCGCTACAACCAAGGCGATATCCGCAAATCGGTGATGGCGGCCATTCAGGAAACTGGTCCGAGCATGATTTACTCGGCAAGCGTGCTGATATGCGGTTTCCTCATCTTTGCGTTCTCGTCGTTCGGAGGTACAAAGATAGTAGGGTTCCTAGTGCCGTTCACACTGCTTATAGCTTTGATAACCAATATTTTAGTGTTACCAGCTTTAGTTTTGACATTTAATAGAAAAAAGATATGACATCTGTTGAGAATATTCAGAATTTGATAACTCAATTTATTGAGAATCAAGATTTTATGGGAACTCCGAGCGAGCTTTACGCCCCCATCGACTATACTATGAGCCAGAAAGGCAAGCGCATGCGTCCTACATTGGCACTGCTTTCGTGCGAGATGTTTGGCGGCGATATTCACGAGTGCCTCACACCTGCAGTGGCTGCTGAGGTTTTCCATAACTTCACCTTGATTCACGACGATATAATGGACGAAGCTCCTTTGCGTCGCGGTTTGGAGACCGTTTACCACAAATGGAACTCCAATATCGCGCTGCTTTCGGGCGACACCATGCTCATCAAGGCGTTCCAATATGCCTTGAGCACAGGTAAAAGCTATTCGCTGGATGTGCTTTCGGAACTCTGCAAGGTGGCTTTGGAGGTGTGTGAAGGACAGCAGTACGACCTGAATTTCGAGACTCGCGACGATGTCACATTGGACGAGTATATCGAGATGATTCGCCTTAAGACCGCAGTATTGCTGGGCTCAGTCCTGAAAATTGGTGCCATAGTGGCGGGCGCCAATGAGGCTAATATGAAGAAGGTTTATGACTTCGGCATCGACCTCGGTATCGCTTTCCAATTGCAGGATGACTTGTTCGACTGCTATGGTGACGTTAAAGTTTTCGGCAAGATGCCAGGCGGCGATATCGCTGACAACAAAAAGACCTATCTCTATCTGAAGGCTCTCGAGCTGGCTTCGGCCGACGACAAAAAACTCCTTGAAGGCTACTTCACAATGCCAAAGGGCCGTGACGACAAGAAGCAACAGGCGGTCCTCGACATTTTTGCCAAATACAATGTGCGTGAAATCGTCAACGGAGTGATGACCGATTATTACAACAATTCATTGAAACACCTTGACAGCATTGATGTTCCGGAAGAGAAGAAATCAGTTTTAAGAAACTACGCTGATTACCTTTATAATAGGATTAAATAAAAAATTATTCTATTTTTTCTCCATCATATTGATTTTTATTGTATTTTTGCGCCGTCAACCACCGAAGCCCTGTAAGACTGGGTTGGGTGGATGACAGACATATTGAAAAAGACGTTGATCTAACGTTTTATCTGCGGCTCTTAGAATCTAGCAAATTCATAACCAATCGCACGATAAAGCAATAGGCGACGTCCATGGGATTTGTTTTTATATTAGGGTGTCACCTGATACCTATTAATATAGATGCATTTCAGCGTGGGCTTCGGCTTTGCTTATCCTCGATTGGTGGGCATGCTAGAGCCTTAAGAGCGGGATAGGCGAGTGATCGGATTCCCGCGCTTCTTTTTTATATGTTTTCAATAGTTTTAATTTGGTTAATGGTTGGCGTTTTGGGAATCGGCGCTTTTTTGAGAAAGAAAACAACGATTAAAATAACATTAACTTAAAAATTAACTAAAACAATGAAAAAAACAACAAAATTGAAAGCCTTGGCGCTTTCAGTGATGATGTTGGCATGCATACTCGTGCCGGCATCGGCAAAAGCCCAGAACGACAATTTTATTCCAGACAGCGACAACTTCAACGGCAACCGCTTAGAAGTGGCTACTTGGACATTAACATTTGGAGCACAAAACTTCGGACAAGATGCTCCTCTTGGAACAGGACTGTTAATTATGCTCAGCGCAGGAGCAGGCTACGCATTTTTAAAGAAAAAGGAGAACTGATTATGAATAAGATTAATTTGATTAGTATTGCAAGAAACTCAATCCTTGGCATGATTATTGCAGTTACCTTAATCTTTGGGACCGCCTGCAAAAAGAAAATCGACACAGAGGCGCCAAACAACCTCGGCGAGAAAGTGCACATTACCCTCAAAGTCAACAATGGATCGAAGGGAGTTGACCCAAGTACTGGAGTAGTTACTTTTGGAAACAATGATGGTATTTGGGTAGGCACAGAAACAGAAGATCAGGCTTGCGGCCTGTTGTATTATGACGACTCTGAAGGCAAGTTTTCTGGCGTTATAGATCCTGTTGAGGGAGAATATTTGTATTTTTATTACATAGGTGGTGTAGATTGGTATGATTATAATGATGAAGAATACTTATTCTACATAGGTGACCAAGATGTCCACCTCCCTGTTCTTTCATGCGGTCGTTCCAATGTGGTATATGAAACAGGTGTTACATCGTATTCATGCACAATGTATAACCAATGTGCTTTGGTTAATTTCACTCTCCCAGATGAAACAGGTGACCCTGTGGAATTAAAAAATGTAATGAACACCTATGTCACAATCGATTATGCAACACATGAAATCAGAGAGGCGACTTCCTATCATGATAATCAAATCACACTGTATTCTGAAAATGAGACCTCAAAATGGGCCATCCTTCTTCCGATGTCTGGACGAAATGGTACTATTACAATAAATGGCGATGACTATCATGTAACTATTCCTACAATAGAAGCCAACGACTATCTCACAGGCGAAGACGCAATTGAGATTGGTGAGCCTGTTCATGATAACTATTTGTTTTCAGTTAGCGCAACAGAACAAGTGTGTTTCTCACCAGGCAACCTGCAATATAAAGATGGCGAAGGCTGGCGTTTTGCCGAACATCAGTACGATGCAATATGCTCATGGAACACCAGCGATTGGGTTGATCTCTTCGGATGGGGCACATGGGGCAGCGGCAAGGACCCGTTGAATGAATCAGAGAATTGGGAGGATTATCAATGGAGCACAGACTTCCAAGGAGAACTCGACGGTTACAATGACTGGCGCACTCTTACAACTAATGAGTGGCAGTATTTGTTCAACAGTCGTACTGATGCTGGCGAAAAATACGCTTCGGCTACTGTTAATGGTATTCATGGCATAGTGTTGTTGCCAGACACTTGGACTCTTCCTGGTGGTTGTTCATTCACAGCTGATATGAATGGATGGGACAATAACACATACGATGTTGATGCATGGGCTTCGATGGAAGCTAATGGCGCGGTGTTCTTGCCGGCTGCGGGCTACCGCTACGGTACGGATGTCAGCGATGTTGGCGACGACGGCTACTACTGGTCTTCTTCGGCCTACGACGAGAACAACGCTTGGTACGTGTACAGCTACAACAGCGTCGTGAACCCGGACAACTACGACGTCCGTTTCTACGGCCTGTCTGTGCGCCTCGTTCGTCCTGCTGAATAGAATCTATCATATTCATCTTAAACGATAAGGTGTAAATGAATTGTAGAGCCGTCACATTGTGGCGGCTCTATGTTTTTTATTAAATTTTTTCAAAAACCGGCTGCAAGTAAGGAAATTATTGTTATCTTTGCAGCGTGAAAATCGTAGATCGGCTTTTGCAGCGTGTAGATCGGCTTATGCAAGGATTAACTACACGCTTTTTTTATGTACTCAAGGCTGTATTGAACGTTTTTGCCATCGGCTTTCTTGCCGATAACCAATTCTATGGTAAAATTCATATAATCACGCTTTTTACTGTTAAAAGTGTATCTTAGTTTTATCAGCTCAACATATCTATTTTTCTTTTGATTGCCGTCTTTTATGTCATAACATCTGTAATTTTCATCAAAAGGCTTGGCACGTTTGATAATTTCAGGCAGTTTAAGCACAGCGTATGTGGTTTGCCATAATCTTGTGGCGTTATTCGAAGCTTTTTGAAAGCTCTCTTTCCAGATGATATATACATTTTCATCTAAAAAATCGTTTTTAATGAAATTTTGTCCGTTTAATTTGGAAAGAAGCAGTTTATAAGCGTTTTTTATAATACTTCTTCTTTCACTTCGAAACTCCACGCCATTATTTGTGGGTATTTTGAAATAGTGTGATGTTTTGATTAAATTTGTTTCAATGAAATCAGGTATTACATTGAGGTTGTTTTTAAGCTGATTGTCAATGGTTTCCATAGATGTTAATTAATTAGAAATGCATAAAATTGTTAAAACTAATTATGAAACCAAAAACATGAAATTGAGATTATACCTGGTAATATACAAGGTCTCAAAATTCAAGTCTTTGGTTTTACAAATGCAAAGATAGCAAAAATTTCAATTCGCGAACAGCCGTCCTTCATTTTTTTTGAGGGGCGCCTTTGTTTTAACCACCTTAAGCGGCTGCATTTACGGAATAAACAAGCAGCTGTCGCCGTAGCTCAAAAATCTGAAATCATTATCAAGCGCGAACTTGTACGCCTCTTTCCATTTGTCGCCAATTAAAGCTGAAACTAGCAGCAAAAGCGTGCTCTTTGGCTGGTGGAAGTTGGTGATAAGCGCCTTCGTCATCATGATAGGGCAGGAGGGAGCAATCATCAAGGCCGTGGTGGCATGCAAGGCATCGAGATGATGCATTTCCAGGTATTTCAAGATGGCTTCAAGGCTTTCCTTTGCGGATGGTAATGTTGCTCTATCTTGATACGGAAACCATTGATTTACATGCAAATTACGTTCCTCAAAACCTTGTTCAATAAGCATCACTCCAATCCAATACACCGACTCGATAGTGCGCATGCTGGTGGTGCCGACAGGGATGATTGTTCTGCCGATGTTATCATGCAGATGCTCAATGCATTGCTTTTTCACAATAATCGATTCTGAGTGCATCTCATGCTCGCCGATGGTATCGGTAGCAACCGGACGGAATGTGCCGGCGCCGACGTGCAGCGTCACTTCTTCAATCGAATGTCCCTGCTCTTTCAGTTTGGCTATCAACGGTTTGGTGAGGTGTAACGACGCAGTCGGCGCCGCAACTGAACCCTCATATTTGGCAAACACGGTTTGATAGCGGTCTCTATCGCTCGGCTCCGCCTCGCGATGAAGATAAGGCGGCAACGGAATCTCACCTGCCGTTTCGAGCACTTCCGCAAAACTGATTTCTGCCGGTTCCCATGAGAAACGAACCACAGAATATGCATCGGTTTTTTCTATGCGCTCGGCTTTCAAAACCACATTGTTGCCTTTGATATTCAATGGCATAGTTAGCAATCCGTCTTTCCAACGGCGCGAGTTGCCAACCAGGCAGTGCCACTCAACCGGCGAACCCGCCGAAAACGCCAACTGGTAGTCGCCATTGCCGGTAATCGGTTCCAAACAAAACACCTCGATGGCGGCCCCCGAATCTTTCACAAACTGCAATCTCGCGCGAACCACCTTGGTTTCGTTGAAAACCAAAACGGATTTCGGCGGTAAATACTGCCCAATGTTTCTAAAATGGTCCTCTTGTAGAGACGTGCCATGGCGCGTCTCTACGTTGTTGCATGAACCATTATAAATCAGTAATTTCGAGGCATCTCTCTCCTTGAGCGGATACTTCGCAATTCTCTCATCCGGCAGCGGGTAATCGTACTCGGCAATATTTATATTTTGAACGTTTGATATCAATTTTAATCTTCTCCTTTCAGTTTGTCAAGAATGCGGCGGTCTTTTTTGGTGGGTCGACCGGCGCCACGGTCGCGATATTCCGCCTTGTAAGCGTGCATGAATTCGATACGTTCGTACTCCTCCGTTGGTGTGCGGTCGGCGTAGATGTTCGGCACGTCTTTTGGCGATACTCGGCTCTTCGGGATGCTCAGCACCTCCACCACTTTATGAAGCTGCCCCAGCTGCACGCCGATGACTTCGCCGACTTTCACATCGTGCGATGGTTTCATCGAGACCTCGCTGACCTTCACCTTGCCGCCTTTGCAAGCATCTGCAGCTAAAGTGCGGGTCTTAAAAAGTCTCGCGCACCAAAGCCATTTATCGATTCTTAACTCTTCGTTGTCCATAGTTTAGCCATTAGGTATTAGCTATTAGCCATTAGCAATTAGTCAGAAGTCATAAAACTAATGGCTAATGGCTATCGGCTAATGGCTTTATTTTTCTCTGAAAAACAGCTGTATCGGCACCCCGGTGAAGTTCCAATTGCTGCGGATTTTATTCTCAAGGAACCGCATGTAGTTGTCCTTCACGTCCTTCGGCAGGTTGCAGAAGAAAATAAACTGCGGGGTAGGGCTCTTCAGCTGGGTGATATATTTGATCTTCAGATAACGACCACGCGATGCGATTTGCGGAGGCTGGCTGTTGATAATCTCAAGCATGGTGTCGTTGAGCTCGCGCACCGGCACCTTGCGCTCGCGGTTTTCATAAACTTGATGGGCCGTTTCCAGCACTTTGAATGTGCGCTGGCGGTTGATGGCCGATGTGAATATGATCGGATAGTCGGTGAAAGGAGCTGTTTTCTCACGAATTTCGTTCTCGAAAGCCAAATGAGTGTTGCTGTCCTTGTCAATCAAATCCCATTTGTTGACCACCAAAACCAAACCTTTCTTGTTACGTTCAATCAGTCGCAGAATGTTCATATCCTGTGCCTGGAACCCTTCGGATGCATCGATGATTAGTATGGCCACGTCGCATTCCTCGATGGCGCGGATGGAACGCATCACCGAGTAGAATTCGATGTTTTCATAAACTTTGCTCTTTTTGCGCAATCCGGCGGTGTCAACCAGCATGAAATCCATGCCGAAGGCGTTGAAGTGGGTGTTGTTGCTGTCGCGGGTAGTGCCTGCGATATCTGTGACGATATTCCGCTCTTGGCCCAAGAAGGCGTTGATCATCGACGACTTGCCCACATTGGGGCGACCGACCACTGCGAAACGAGGCAGGTCGGAATAGTCTTCGGTGGTGTCGCTTGGCAGATATTTCACCACTTCGTCGAGCAACTCGCCCGTACCGGTGCCTGTCATCGCCGAGAACGGGTAAACCTCGCCGAGTCCGAGGGCGTAGAATTCCGCAGCCTCGCCAACCTTGCTCGGAATATCGGTCTTGTTGACGCCAAGAAGCACTTTCTTTTTGCATTTGCGCAGAATCACTGCCACGTCTTCGTCCAGTACGTGCACTCCTGCCTGTCCGTCGACCACAAAGATGATGACATCGGCCTCATCGATGGCCAAATCCACTTGTTTACGGATTTCTTCCTCAAAAATGTCATCCGATCCGACCACATAGCCGCCAGTGTCGATTACGGTGAACGATTTGCCGTTCCAATCGCTGTGTCCGTAATGACGGTCGCGTGTCACGCCGCTGCTTTCCTCCACAATCGCCTGACGCGACTGCACCAAACGGTTGAATAACGTCGATTTTCCGACGTTCGGTCTTCCAACTATTGCTACTATATTACTCATTTTTTTAAAATTAACTGAATAACTGAACAACTGATTAACTTCTAACTCCTAACTTCTAACTTCTAACTTCGTTAAGCTTCATACCCGAAATGCTTCAACTCTTCCTCGTTATCACGCCAATCCTTATCGACTTTCACTCGCAAATCCAGGAAAATCTTCTTTCCTGTAAATTCCTCAATGTCGGCTCGCGACTGTATGCCGACCTTCTTAATCGCCGCTCCTCCTTTGCCAATCAGAATGGCTTTCTGCGACTCGCGCGAGGCGTATATCGTAGCCTTGATGTTGATAAGCTTTGAACTTTCTTCATAAGCGTCAACAGCCACCTCAACACAATACGGAATTTCCTGCTGGTAGTTAAGCAGAATCTTCTCGCGGATGATTTCGGTGACGAAGAATCGCATCGAGCGGTCGGTTAGCTCGTCTTTGGGGAAGTATGGTGGGCATACTGGCAGCTTTTCGACTATGCTTTCAAACACAAACTGAATGTTGGCCTGATGCATGGCCGAAATCGGGAATACCGTGGCTGCCGGAAGTGCATTCTTCCAGAATTCCACGGCTTTTTCCACGTCTTCTTGGGTTGACAGGTCGATTTTGTTGAGCAAAACAAACACCGGCACCTCCATTTTCTTGATGCGCTCAATAGTCTCTTCATCGATTTTCTTGTCGGTGATATCCACCACATACAATATCAAATCGGCGTCGATAAACGCCACGTTGATATACTGATTCATTATCTCATGCATCTTATATGCCGGATTCTTGATGATTCCGGGAGTGTCCGAAAACACTATCTGGAAGTCGTCACCGTTGACGATGCCCAGGATGCGATGTCTGGTGGTTTGCGCCTTGGAGGTGATGATGCTTATTTTTTCGCCCACCAAGTCGTTCATCAACGTCGATTTACCAACGTTTGGCTTTCCGATGATGTTGACATAACCTGCTTTATGATCCATATTTTTAAAAATATTTCAATTTTTTTCAAAAAACACTTGACATGAGAGCAAAAATGTTGTATTTTTGCAGCCCAAATCACGATGCGGGGTGGAGCAGTCCGGTAGCTCGTTGGGCTCATAACCCAAAGGTCGGTGGTTCAAATCCGCCCCCCGCTACTAAAGGAGGTCAACAGGCCTCCTTTTTATTTTATCTTCCTTTCGGCTGCCATCAGCACCTGTCTTGTGGTGTTATCGCTGATGAAAGCCACAATGTAAAACTCGTCCGCGTTGTATTCTTCGTCCAAAGTGAACTTCATATTTGTGATGCTCGAATCCAACACTCTGCCCCATGTGAAACCGTCGGCTGTGCCTCTGAAAACATGACGGTGTGTGTAGTCGTCGATTACACCGTTTGGGTTTACCGAAGTTGGAACCAACTGCTTTCCGATGATGTTGTCTTCTATCATGCAGACTGAAAGACGCAGGTTTTCGCTGTCCAAATCCTGAAGTAACTTTGAGTGAACGCTCACCTTCAACTCTCTTGACTCATCGTAGTAGTCGGTTTTTACTATAAGTCTGACAGGAGCGTCTTGGCCTATGACGTTACCGACTTCCGTCTCCCATGATGCCGAGCTGATAGCAGCCTGACGATTCACTGTGCCTGTCGGATAAGCCGAAATGTTGAAGAAGTTGTTCCACTCGTTGCCGTCGTCGGTGCGGAAATCAGGGAATCCGCCTGCGGGCAACTGCTGCGCGCCTCTTGGATGAACAGCCATCACAATAAGATGCTCGCCGTACTGATCCTGAAGACTTGATGCTATCTGTGCCGCTGCCGGGCAATTGGGGCATTTCACGCCGGTGTAATCTTCCAAAAGAACCACTATCTTGCCGTCGAAATTCAAAGTGTCGGCTGCTTCCAAAGCTATGGTGTCGCTTTCGTTGACAATAGGTTCGACGAAATAAGGCTCTTCCAGTTTGTCGCACGACGCCATCGCAAAAACGACCATCATGCCTAATAATATTGATATTCTTTTCATATTTTTTTCTTTTTTATCCCGTCATTCCGACCGTAGCGGAGGAATCTCATTCAAATGCCGATTCCGCTTCGCTCCAGTCGAAATGACGAAGGGAACTTTAAAACGATGTTGTTACAGTCAACTGCACTCCACTTGATGCCGGCACTTCACGGCAAACGCCTCCCACGCAAACCAAGCCTTGGCTTTGACGGCCGCCGCTGATGGCGATACGTGTCTGGTCTTTGATGTATCCGAACGAACCTGTGATGTAATGATCGCGGTTGTCGGCTATCGGGTTGCCGTAGTTGTATTTGTCGGCCACCGAGATGAACCACTTAGGGGCTATGGTGTATTCCAGCAGGAATGCGAACCAGTTGCCGCGTTTTATGTAGTTTTCCTCGTAGGTGGGGTCAATTTCCTGATTCTGGCTAACGTTATCCCACATATGCTGCAGCTCGAGGCGCACACTATGCTTTTTGTTCACCTTGTAGATAACCTCGCCGAATGCGAAATGAGCCTTCACTGGCTCGGCGTTAGGATGACCTTCGATGGTCTCCATGTCGTAATACAAGTTGATGTACATCAAAGTGAGATGCCAGTCTTTGCTGATCTTCTTGTCGATTTCGAAGTTGAAATCGCGGTAGAACATCTTGTCGCCAATGGCGAAGAACGGCGAGTCGTAGCCTTTGGTGCCCATCATGTTGAGTGTGTTGACACCGTTCACCAAGATTGAGTCGCGTTTGATGTCATTCACCTGGCTGTAGTTGAAAGCCAACTTGGTGCCGTATTTTCCGCCGAGAGCTGTCTTTTTCGGGATGGTATAGTTAACCTGAAGCTGAATGCCCATTTCACCCATTGGCTGCGTCGCATAAGAGAACATCGACGGCAGGCTGTGAGTGTGAGTGTAGTTGAGAGGCGGAATGAAGCCGATGTCAAGCTTGTTCTCGGTTTCAGTGCGTTTCGACTTGAAACTCATGTTGTCGACGCGTTTGGCTTGCAACACAATGCCCAATCCTTTCTGCGAATACGACAACGATGCCAGCAACTCCTGGCCGTCGCGATAAATCCAGTTGTTAAAAGCCGACGGGTCGTTGATTTTTCGGGCATACTCGGCCGAGAAGCCGAACCTGCCATAGCCGAGGTTCATGCGTCCGGCGTAAGCGCCAACGTTTTTAGGCATGTTATAGCTGATGCCACCCTCTTCATGAGTCGACTCGTCCTCGTGTTTGCTTACGAAGCTTGCTCCAAGAGTGGCGTGAAGTTTGGCGTTGTTCCATGCCTTGATGCTTTGGTTGAGATCCCATTCGCCGTCAATGCCGCGTACCAGGCCGTGGTCGTCGTACGATTCCCAATACAGCCTCTGTTTGCCGTAAAGTCCCTTGATTGTGACGCCTTCGGTTGGGCGAAACACGGCGCGAATGCCTCGCAATGCATTGTCGAAGCCAAGAGTCCATTCTTCGTATGTTCTGAATATCAGGCCGTTGCCGAACTGGTCGTAGATGTCGCCCACTGTCACGCCAATGGTGCCATTGTCGTATGTGGCGAAATAATTAGCCAGCCCCATGCCGTTCAATTCGGTCGGGAGTCCGGTCATCTTAAAAATCTGGTATGACTCGAAACGTATGCCGGCTGTGAAATTTCCAAGCTGGTATTGTACTTTGCCGAAACCGTATCCTCCGAACTTGTTGCCGTTGATGTCTTCCTGAGTGATGCCGATGCCTTCATCCTCCCAGTAGTAGTTGCCGTCAACCTGGAAGCTGCCGCTCACCTTCGATTTGTCGAAGATACCTTGACCAAACATCGCAGTGGTTCCGAGGACGAAAACCGATAATATCAATAATTTTTTTATCATAATTTCAATAACCTATAACCTATAACCAATAACCTATTTGGAAATTTTGAGAATTTCCTCATACAAATCCTCTTCGCCTCCGTCCAAATATCCTGTGTGTTGCCACACAATCTTGCCGTCACCGTCAAAAAGGAAGGTGTGAGGCGGGTTGCTGACATTCATAGCACGTTTCAGTTCGCTGTTCACGTCGAGCAAAATCTCGAAAGGCCAGCCTTTGCCGTCGACGAAAGGTTTAATTTTCGCGGTTGAGCGCGCGTCGTCGATTGATACTGAGAAAATCTTAATGCCGGTTTCTTCTACCCAGTCGTCATAAACCTCGGTTAAGGCGTTGTGCTCTTTCACGCACGGTCCGCACCAAGTGGCCCAGAATGTCATCACGAAAGGCTTGCCGTCGTTGTTGATTTCAGCCACATTGATTGATTCACCGTCAAGATTTTTCAATGTGATATTCGGCAAATCCGATTTGTTTTGGGCGTTTAAGCCGAAAAACAAAAAGCCGAAAAGTAAGAATGCAAATAATTTTTTCATGGTATAAATTTTTAAAATGATTAAACAATATAAGTTTCTAATATTTTACAATCTTCCAATGCACTGATTTCCAGCTTCTTGATGATGTTTGGCACCAGTATGCACTCGCCGGCGCCAACGATTTCCTCGCCGCCGTCGTACTTCAGGCTGAAACTGCCGCCAACACTCATCAAGATGACGAATGAATCCAATTCGCTGTAATCTTTAGCCAGAGCCACACCTTTATCCAAGTTGATGTAATTAGTAGTGAAATAAGGACATTCCACCATCTTGACCGTTGAGTCTTTTTTGTTGCGGTCATACTCGGTGCGGTAGTTGTCTTCGTGCTTGTAATTCAATGTGAACAGCGACTGCGGAATGTGCAGCTCGCGGTACATTCCGTGTTGGTCGATTCGGTCCCAGTCGTAAACACGGTAGGTGGTGTCGCTGGTTTGCTGAATTTCAGCCACCATGCAGCCCGGTCCCAAGGCGTGAATGCGTCTGGCCGGAATGAAAAACACGTCGCCTTCGTTCACATCCTCGTAGTTGAGGACTTCAGCTATCTTTTTGTCGTAAATGAGCTTTTCGACCTCGGCTTTGGTTACCTCCCGGTTGAAACCCGACACCAGCTGAGCGTCTTTGTCGGCATGCATCACGTACCACATCTCGGTTTTGCCGTTTTCGAGCCCTATCTTCTGTGCAATCTCGTCGTCGGGATGCACCTGTACCGACAACCATGTCAGCGGGTCGATTATCTTGATTAACAACGGGAAAGTCTCACCATATTTGTCGAAAACATTGTCGCCAACGAGGTCGCCCATAAAGGTTTCGACCAGGTCGTTAATCTCATCGCCCTCAAATTGACCGTTGGCCACTATGCTGTTCTGGCCTTCGACGCCCGACAGCAGCCACATCTCGCCGCAGTTCATCAGCTTGCCGAAGTCCTTGTGCAACAATGTCTTAACATTTTGTCCGCCCCAGATTTTCTCCAAAAACATGGGCTGAAACTTCAAAGGATATAGCACGTTCATTTCTTTTCAATTACAAACTTGCAAAAATACATAAAAATCTCATTCCGACCAGAACTTTATCCAATCCTTTTCATCTTTGCTCATGACATTCATGTCGGGCTTGTATTCCGGATTGGGGATATACCATTTCGTCGATTCGAAAAACTGCTGTAAATCCTTGTTTTTAAACACATATCCGCGATAGGCGAAAGGCAGGTTTTTCAAAATGCGTTTCGTCTCACCAGCTATCTGCGCCTTACCCCCGACTATATGTTTCTCGTCATCTTTGTATTCGTTGTTGATATTAAGGTTATCGCACTCTCTGTAAAAGTTGATATATTGTTTTTTGATTATATCAAGAATATTGCTGTCTTCCAAAAACACTGTTTTGTTCTGGTAAGTTATTAATCTGTAGTCTGGTTTATAAATCCACAATTCTCCATTAGGATGGAAATTTTTCTTGTGGAAAACTATTTTGCCTTCTTGAATGTGATAAGTCGGAACTTTGTCACCCCAACGATCGGTGGTTGTGATTATTCCCTTGCCATCGCAGGTAAATTCGTTTGCGTCGTTGAAGAATTTCGGATCGACCATGAATGATTCCCTGTCTCCCATGTCTAAAACAAGTGTGAAGTCGTCTATGCCGTTGTTGGCCCAGCGGTTTGCAGCGGTAAGGACATAGTCGAAAACAAACTCACACATGTTGTCGTCCGAACCATTGAAAACATAAGTGTGCTGTATGATGTTGACTCCTTTAGTGAAATGCGCGTCGAAATGATAAACATAGAGACACGGATCCCAATACTCATCTTCTTCCGCGACACAATGCTGAAATTGTCCGTCGATATAATAATCACCTTTGGGAACAGCAGATAATTGATAATCCAATGAGTCACCGTTCATTATAACCTTGAAATCGAAGATGTCGGGGCTGCCAAAGCCTTCGCTGGGCGGAAGCGCCTCAAAACCTACCAGCAAATCCTTATCCTCGCCAGGATTGAAAAACTCGTAATACACTGTGACATAATATTTTGCGAAATAATAACTTTTGGTATGGCGGCGAGTCACGGTAAGTATCTCCTTCTGCACACTGATGTCGGTTTCAACAATTGGAATCAGATGGTTCCCTTCGGAATAAAAGGCGCCGTCGTTGGCCTTTGTTGTTATAAACGACAGGATGATTGCCAATGAAATGAGCAGTTTTTTCATAATTGAAGATTTTTAACGTGCAAATATACAAAAACTTTCGATTTTTTGTCCGAATCGTTGTGAAATATATGTTATTTTTGCATTGTCATTCCGACTGGAGCGAAGCGGAACAGAGGAATATCACTAAACTTATTAGAATTATGCAAAACATCATTGAACTTCGGCATCAATTGCATGAAAACGCCGAGCTTTCGGGCAAGGAAGTGAATACCAACGCCATTTTGAATGAGTTTTTGGAAAAGCTGAATCCTGATGTGCATATCCGTAATATTGGAGGCAACGGTATTGCTGCGGTTTTCAAGGGAAATAAGCCTGGGAAACGGATTTTGGTTAGAGGCGATATAGATGCACTTAACATTCCTGAAGGCGGCCGTCATTGCTCACATCGCTGCGGACACGACGGACATGCTTCGATTTTGGCAGGTTTGGCACAACGTTTGAGCGAAAAACGTCCCGAAAACGGCGAAACAGTGCTGCTTTTTCAGCCTGCTGAGGAAACCGGACAGGGCGCCAAGGCGGTAATCGCCGACCCGCAGTTTGAGCAGATTAAGCCTGATATGGCTTTTGCCTTGCATAATATTCCGGGCTATACGAAGAACAAGATTTTGTTGCGCAAAGGCTGTTTTGCCGCAGGTTCGCTGGGTTTGAAGCTGGTTTTTGACGGTGTGACAGCTCATGCTTCACAACCCGAAACCGGTCATAGTCCACAGCATGTTTTGTCGGCACTCATTGACATTTTCGGCAAGAAAGCCGAGATGCTTCGCAATGAAAAGCCGCTCACGATGATGACGATGACGCATGCCGTTCTTGGCGAGGAGACCTTTGGAGTGGCGCCGGCTCATGCCGAGATTTGGCTCACTTTGCGCTCGTATGATAACGAAAAACTGCAACATCTCACGGCCGACGTGGTTCAGCTGTGTGCCATGGTCGCGGAGAAGCAGAATTTCGACTTCGGAAGCAGCATACACGAAGCGTTTTCGGCCACGATGAACAACGACGAGGCTGTGCTCGCAGTAGAAGAAGCTGCAAAAACATTGAACCTTGATTATCAATATCTTGACGAGCCATTCCGCTGGTCGGAGGATTTTGGTCGTTTTGCCGATGTCTGCCCTGTTTGCCTGTTCGGTTTAGGTTGCGGCGAGGAGCATTTGCCGCTTCATAATCCGGAATATATTTTCGAGGATGAGATAATTGAAACAGGAATTAGTATATTCGAGTCTTTAGTCTTTAGTCTTTAGTCTTTAGTTGTTAGTCTTTAGTTGTTGGTATTTTTTTTGACTAAAGTCTAAAGTCTAAGGTCTAAAGTCTAAAAAAAATTGTATTTTTGCAGAATAAAAGTATAGAATGAAGAACATATGTGTTTTTTGCGGAAGCAGCATGGGTTTCGACAAGCGCTATGAGGTGGCTGCGGCTCGGTTGGGTGAGGTGTTGGCAAATAACGGCTGCACCTTGTATTACGGCGGCGGCAGCGTCGGTTTGATGAACGTGATCGCCAACAAGATGCTTGAGCGTGGCTGTGAAGTTGTTGGCGTGATGCCTGATTTTCTGCTCGCTCATGAGATTGGTCACCCTACAATAACCAAAATGATTCCGACCAAAACCATGGCTGAGCGCAAGGAGATACTGATTCGAGAATCAGATGCATTTATCGCCATGCCTGGCGGTTTCGGCACACTTGACGAGTTTTCGGAAGTGGTTGTGGCCGACCAGCTTCGACTGATAGAAAAACCTATCGCGCTGTACAACACATTGGGCTATTACGACGATTTGGTGAAGTGGATTGATAGGGGAATGCGCGACGGATTCATCCGTGGAGATCACAATAAAAACATAATTGTTGCTGACGATCCTAAGGAATTGTTCGAGAAAATGCGGGATTATAATCCTGTGAAAATCGAGAAGTGGATTCATGATATTAAAGAAGAAGTCAGGAGCTAGAAGTCAGAAGTCAGAATCTTTAAAAAGAATACAGTAAAGATGCGATATCGCATCTCAAATATATAAAACTATGAATATAATAGGTATTACTGGAACTTTGGGCGCTGGAAAGGGCACAATTGTTGAATATTTGGTTGAGAAAAAAGGCTATGTGCATTATTCTGTGCGCGCTTTTTTGGCTGAAGAAATCAAACGCCGTGGCATGGAGGTGAACCGTGATACCCTGACAGCTGTGGCCAACGAGTTGCGAGCCAACAATTCGCCTAGTTACATAGCGGAGCAGCTCTACGACCGTGCTTACGGCAACGGCAAGGACGCTGTCATCGAGAGTATTCGCACTCCAGGTGAAATCAAGGCTTTGCGCGCCAAAGGCAACTTCAATCTTTTCGCTGTAGACGCCGACCGCAAGGTGCGCTACGCCCGCATCACCGAGCGTAAGTCGGAGACCGACTCGGTTAGCTTCGAGACATTTGTGGCCAACGAGGAACGCGAGATGAACAACGCCGATCCCAACAAACAGAATCTGGGCGAATGCATCCATCAGGCCGACTATGTGTTTCAGAACAACGGCAGCATTGAGGATTTGCACAAAAGAGTTGAGCAAGTGCTTCAGGATATAGAAGAAAAAAAGTATAAACGCCCGTCGTGGGACGAGTATTTCATGAACTTGGCCGACACCGTGGCCGAGCGCGCCACCTGCGACCGCGGCCGCAGCGGATGCGTCATAGTGAAAGACCGTCAGATTTTGGTGACAGGCTACGTGGGCTCGCCTCGTGGACTTCCGCATTGTGATGAGGTTGGACACTTGTTCCGTAAGATGATTCATGCCGACGGCCGCATCACCGAGCACTGCGTGCGTACGGTGCACGCCGAGCAGAACGCCATAGCCCAGGCTGCCCGCCGTGGAATAGCTTTGGAAGGCAGCACCCTGTATTGCAGAATGACTCCATGCCGCACTTGCGCCATGCTTATCATCAACTGCGGAATTGTGCGCGTGGTGTGCCAGCGCAAATATCACGACGGAGCCGAATCAGAAGAGATGTTCCGCCAGGCTGGAATCAAGTTGGAATACGTGTACGACGAAGTGCAGACGTATGAAAGACAGTAGTTAGTTAGCAGTTAGTAGTTAGTAGTTAGCAGTTAGTAGTTAGCAGTTAACTTCTAACTCCTCACTTCTAACTCCTAACTCGATTGTTAAGGATATCAATTGCAAGGAATATCGCGTGCCTCAATGCATCGGGGTCCGCGATATTTTTATTGGCTATGTCGTAGCCTGTGCCGTGGGTGGTTGAGGTGCGCACCACTGGCAATCCGGCCGTGAAGCTCACGCCGCCGTCGACTGCGAGCACACGGAACGGGATGAGCCCTTGATCGTGGTACATGCTCAGAATGCCGTCGTATTTAAGCCAGGCGTCCGAGCCGAAAAAGCCGTCGGCAGGGAAGGGGCCGAAAGCCAAAATGCCGCTGTTTTTCACTTGCTCTATGGCCGGGCGGATGATGTCGTTGTCTTCGTTGCCCATCAGGCCGTGGTCGCTGGCATGAGGGTTGAGACCGAGCACGGCGATCTTAGGCGCCGGTATGTTGAAGTCTTTGATCAAAGAGTTGTGCATTAACTTTAACTTCTTGACAATCAATCCTGTGTTGATTGCCGAAGGCACTTCTCTCAGCGGTATGTGGTTGGTTACGAATCCGATGCGAAGCTTATCCCAAACCAAAATGGTAATGTATTCATTATCAGGGTAGAACGATTTGATAAAGTCGGTCTGGCCTTTGAATTTGAACTGATCGGATTGAATGTTGGCCTTGTTGATAGGGGCGGTCACCATGGCATCGATAAGACCGTTGCGCAGGTCGTTGACAGCCAGTTTCAGAGCGGCAAACGAGGCCTTGCCGGCCAGCGGTGTGGAAAATCCGGGCTCAATTTTCAGCTCTTCGTCGGTATGGTTGATGATATTGATGCGTTTGGGTTGAGCTTGCGACGCGTCGCGAATCACCGTGTACGACATCTCTTCCATACCGAAATTTTTCTTGTAGTATGAAAACACTTTTGATTGTCCGTATACTATCGGAATAAACGAATCGAGTATGCGGGAATCGGCTAAAACTTTGAGAATCACCTCATAACCTATGCCGTTGATATCACCTTGGGTGATGCCTATTTTGGGCAGGCCGAAAGACTTGTTGACGGGTACCATAGAAAATGCTCGTTTTACGCCGTCAAAGTTATAAATTATTTTTTAATAATCCAAGCAAAAAATTTTAGTAATTTTGCGATATGCGAAATGATGTGTATACAACTAAACGGATAGCCTCTGTTGTTGGCGGCGAACTGATTGTAAATCAATCGGTTGATTATGTTATAAAAAATATTCTTTTTGACAGCAGATTGCTGGTCGAGCCTGAGAATACTATATTTTTCGCTCTCTCGAGTGGAAGAAACGACGGTCACAAGTATATAGCAGACCTTTACATGAAAGGCATCCGCGCTTTTGTGGTTGGTGACACTTTCCCTAAATCGGCCAGTCAAAACGATTATCCGGAGGCCGATTTTATTATAGTTAGCGACACTTTGTCAGCTTTGCAGAAGTTGGCGGCCTATCATCGCTCGCAATTCAACATACCGGTGGTGGGCATTACGGGCAGCAATGGCAAAACCGTGGTTAAGGAGTGGCTTTATCAGATAATGTCGCCGACCATGACGGTGTGCCGCAGCCCCAAAAGCTACAATTCGCAGATAGGCGTGCCTCTGTCGGTGTGGCAACTCAATTCAAATCACAACATAGCCTTGTTCGAAGCCGGCATTTCGCGTCCGGGCGAGATGGAAAAGTTGCATGCGATAATCCGACCGACAATTGGTGTCTTTACCAACATCGGAATGGCGCACGGCAAGAATTTTGAGAGTCTGCAGCAGAAAATCCATGAGAAAATCAAGCTTTTCGACGATAAAATTGAAAATGTGGTGTATTGCAAGGATGATAGGGATATTGCCGATATCATTGCAAAAACCAGAATTCACACGTTTGCGTGGAGCAGAAAAAGCGAGGATGCCGATTTGTATGTAGTGTCGGTTGATTGTGAAGATAAAAGCCCTGAGGTTTCAACAGAAATCACTGCGGTTTACAAGGGCGATTCGATAAAAATCACCATTCCGTTCATTGACGAGGCTTCGGTTGAGAATGCCATCAACTGCTGGTGTGTGGCGCTTTTGCTTGGTGTTCCGAATGATTTGATAGCCGAGCGGATGTCGCGGCTGGAACCGGTTGAGATGCGCATGGAGTTGAAGGCTGGTATACGTAACTGCCAGATAATCAACGACTCGTATAATAACGATTTGAACGCTTTGGCTATTGCGCTATCGTTTATGAACGCCCAGCACCACGACAACAAAGTGCTGATTTTGTCGGATATCCTGCAAAGTGAGCTGAAAGAAGAAGATCTCTATAAAAACGTTGCTCAACTTATTGAAAACAAAGGCGTTGACACATTTATAGGAATTGGAGAGGCAATTTGTCGAAACATGAAAAACAAATTGAAAATCAATTCATATTTCTATATTTCGACCTCTGATTTTCTTGCCAATCATCCGATGAAAATGTTTGAAAATCAGATAGTTTTGCTCAAAGGTGCCCGCAGCTTTGAATTCGAGCGCATTATGAAGGTGCTGCAGCAGAAGTCGCACGAGACCATACTCGAGGTGAACCTCGATAATTTGGCCAAAAACCTCAACTATTATCGCTCCAAGCTCAAGAAAGAGACTAAGATCATGGTGATGGTGAAGGCTTTTGCCTATGGCAGCGGCAATTACGAGGTGTCAAACACCTTGGCTTTCCATCATGTTGATTATCTGACCGTTGCTTATGCCGACGAGGGCGTGGATCTGCGTAACCGCGGTATCCGCTTGCCAATCATGGTGATGACTCCGGAGACTAACACCTTCGACACTATAATTCTTAACAATCTTGAACCTGACATCTATAGTTTCCGTTGCCTCTCGCAGCTGGAAGACGCTATAAATCAATTGGATAAATCTCTTGACAAGCCTGTCGGAATTCATATAAAAGTGGATACCGGCATGCATCGTCTGGGTTTCTTGCCTGAAGACATCGACGCTTTAATTGAGAGGGTAAAGTCCAATCCAAAGCTCAAAATCATGAGTGTCTTCTCGCATTTTGCCACAAGCGACATGCCCGAGGAAGATGATTTTGTGATGCATCAGATCAAGATGTTTGAGATGATGAGCCAGAAGATTGTGGCGGCTTTCCCGTACAAGATAATACGTCATCTTCTGAATACTGCCGGCATCACGCGATTCACCGAGTATCAATACGATATGGTGAGATTGGGCATAGGCGTTTACGGCGTTGCAATCTGCGACGAAGATCGCGGCAAGCTCAACAATGTGATGTCGCTCAAGACAACTATCAAGCAAATCAAGGAATACGGACCGGGTGAGACCATTGGTTACGGCCGACACGGAAAGATAACGAAACCATCAAGAATAGCTGTGATTCCTATCGGTTACGCCGACGGTTTGCGCCGTCAATTAGGCAACGGCAAAGCCTGTTTCTGGGTCAACGGAAAGCCAGCTCCGATAATCGGAAACATCTGCATGGACCTTACAATGATTGATGTCACGGGTATTGATTGTCAGGAAGATGATACCGCCGTGCTCTTCGATGACAATCATCCGATTGAGACAATAGCACAAGCCTGCGACACGATTCCATACGAAATCATGACCAGAATCTCGCAAAGAGTGAAGAGGGTTTACGTAAAGGAATAAGGCTCCAGTCATTTCGACTGGAGCGGAGCGGAATGGAGAAATCTCCGACTAATTTGCAGGAGATTTATTCACCAGAGGTGAATGCTTTCGCTTCGCTCAGGTCTCGACTTCATTTCATTTCGCTCGAAATGACGATTTAAATATTACATTTTCTTCAGCAAAATCAGGTAAACCGGGAAGTGGTCGGAATAACCTCCTTGCCATACTCCACCGGCAAATGTACGCCATGGATAACCGGCGTAGCGTCCGTCGTGCTGTTTTAGGAATTCCTTTGAATGCACCATAGGCTTGCGAAGCTGGTAGGTGGCAAAAGGATTGTTCTCGTCTTTGAGCAGGGCAGGGGTGATTATGCACTGGTCGAGTACGCCTTTCACGTCGCGGTAATAGTTGGTGCCTTCACCGTTTTGATGCATCTTCCACATAGGGTTGAAGTAGTCGCCATCTTGCATATCTTCGACACGGCCTTTGGCCCGCAATCCCTTGATGATACTCTTGTTGGTAGGATAGTCGTTGTAGTCGCCCATCATAACTATTTTGGCGTTGGGTTTTTCGGCCAGGATGGAATCGGCTATATGGCGGCACAGGTTGGCGGCAGCCAAACGACCGGGCAGTGATTTCTTTTCGCCGCCGTAACGTGATGGCCAGTGCATCACTATGAAACTGAACTCCTCGTCGTCGAGTATGCCTGTCACGACCAACTGGTCACGTGAGATGAAGTTGGGCTGACCCGGCACATCCAGACGGTACGACTTGGAGTTGGTCATCTTGAAAAACTTCGGATTGTAAAGCAAAGCCACGTCAACACCACGACGGTCGGGTGACTCGTAGTGCACTATCTGGTAGTTGCGGTCGGCAATCTCGGGCTGCTTCACCAGATCTTCGAGCACGTGACGGTTTTCCATCTCCGAAAGACCAAGCACCATCAAGCCTTCGTTTGAATGATAGGTGTCTTTAGGGTCGGTGCCTATGGTTGAGATGGCATAAGCCATATTATGAAGCTTTCGTGTGTATTTCTCTGTGTTCCAGGCGTTTTTGCCTTGAGGCAGATACTCTTCGTCGTTTTTATTCGGGTCGTTGATGGTGTCGAACAGATTTTCGAGGTTGTAGAATCCGACAAGAGCCATCTTGTACTGCTGTTGGGCGCTCAATGAAGCGATGGCGAACAACATTACGGCCGCCAAAATGCTGAATTTTTTCATCATAATTTATAAAAATCAATTTGGGTACAAATTTAGTTAAAAAAATTACATATGATCAAAAAAACAAATTAATTATTTTTCACCTTTTTTATAAAAGGTATGCGAATATTTCATAAATTTGTACGCTTAAAATTTATTAAATGAAAAAATATCTACTGTTACTTCTAACTGTCGCATTCAGCATGAATCTGATTGCACAAGAGCAGACGACTGACACAATTGTCAGCGAAAATGCTTCGCTTCCGACAATCATCATGATTGATACGGACTATGACGACGCACAGAGCTCGACTGATATTTCGAGTTTCCTGCAATCGTCACGTGACGCATTCAACAACATCGCGGCTTACAATTTAAGCTCGAGAAGATTCCGCGTGCGCGCTTATGACTCGAAATACACCGACGTGATGATCAACGGTGTGACGATGAACGATCCCGACGGCGGTCGCCCTTACTACTCCAACTGGGGCGGTCTGAACGACGTGATGCGCAATTCGGTAATCACCATGAATTCAGGCATTACATACGAGAGTTTCGGAGGTCCTGCCGGTGTGACGGCTATCACTACCAGAGCCAGCAACTACCGCAAGCAGATTTCATTGAGCTACTCTTTGTCGAACCGTTCGTATGCCCATCGTTTCATGGCTTCTATCGGAACCGGCATGATGAAAAACGGCTGGGCGTTCTCAGCTTCGATATCAGGCCGTTACACTCCAATGAACAGCGTGTTTTCATGGAACGAAGGCACATGGTACACCGGCACCAGCTATTTCTTCTCGGCTGAAAAGAAACTGAACAACAAGCATTCGTTGGGATTTCTGGTGTTCGGCTCTCCGTCACAGCGTGCCGCTTCATCGCCTGCAGTGCAAGAGACATTCGACCTGCTTGGAAATAATTACTACAACCCTAACTGGGGCTGGCAGACAGATGCAAACGGCGGCCGTTTTATGCGTAACGCCCGTGTCAGTTCATATCATCAGCCGATGTTCCAGCTGCAGCACTACTGGACACCTAGCGAGAAGTTGAGCATCAACACCACAGCTTATGTATGGTTCGGCAAAGGCGGTTCCACCTCTTTGGAGTGGGGTGAGGCAGCCGATCCGCGTCCCGACTACTACCGCAATCTGCCGAGCTATTACAAATACATGCTCGACCTCGGTAAGGACGGCTACACATACGAAGGCTATTTGGCATACAAGCAACAGTGGATCGAAGATGAATATTTGCATCAGATCAATTGGGACGAGCTTTATGCTGCCAACCTGAGAAATCTGAAAACTGTCAACAATGCCAACAACACCGAAGGCAACACAATTCAAGGCCTCTTCTCAAAATACATAGTCGAGGAGCGCCGCCAGGATAAGTTGCAATACGGTTTGTCAAGCAATTTTAAATACGAGTTCAATCCTAACTTGCACCTCTTCGGCGGTTTGAAAGTCGGAATCTCCAAGACACACTATTACAAGAAAGTGGCCGACCTCCTGGGTGGTGATTATTATTTGGATATCGACAAATACGCCGATGGCGAGGCCTTTGAAATCACCGACGAGCAGCAGGTGAACATTCGCAACAAGAACCACGTGGCAAAAGTAGGTGATGTCATCGGATACGACTACATTGCCAATGTCAATAAAGTGGTTTTGTGGAGTGAACTCACATACATTAAGAACCGCTGGTCAACCTACATCGGACTGGAAGCTTTTTACACTCAGATGTACCGCACCGGTAACTTCGAGAACGGACGTTTCCTCGGCAGCGAATCGTACGGTGACTCAAAGAAACTCAACCAGTTTAACGGAAGTTTCAAAGTTGGAGGCAGCTACGCTATCACTGGACGTAACTACATCGTGGCCAACATCATGACCAAGAGCGAGGCTCCTGAATTCAGAAGCGTGTTCGTGGCTCCGCGTGTGCGTAACACCATTGTCAAAAACGTTGACAACGAACGTATTTTTGGCGCTGACATTGCTTACGAATACCGTTCACCATTTATGAAAGCCCGCTTGAGCGCATATCAGACACACTTCTCACAGCTCACATGGAACCGTTCGTTTTACTATGAATCAACTGGTAAATTCGTGAACTACATCATGAACGGCATCAGTCAGATATCACAAGGTATCGAGGTGGGCGCCGACATCAACATTACACCTACCATCAGCGCACAGTTGGCCGGAACCATGGGCGAACACCGTTACACCAACCGTCCGAAAGTGTTCGTTTACGAGGATAACAACGCCAACCCGTTGTACGAAGACGAGACAGTTTACCTCAAAAACTATTACGTCGGCGAGATGCCGCAGACCGCCGGTTCAATCGGTTTGAAGTACAATTCTCCTAAATACTGGTGGATAAGCGTCAATGCCAACTACTTCGCCGATTATTATCTGGCTGTCAATCCTACCAACCATGTGGCTGATGCTTTTGAAGGCCTTTATGATGATGACTATCGCACAGAGTTGCTCTTGCAGCAGAAGAAGCTGGATAACGCCTTTACCATCGACCTGTACGCAGGTAAATCATGGAGTGTGAAAGGCTATTCGATTCTTCTCAACGTGAGCGTCAACAATATATTGAATAACAAGAATATCGTTCTCTACGGTTACGAGCAGCTTCGTTCCGACTACGACGATCCGGAGCGTTTCCCCGAGAAATATTCATACCTCTACGGAGCTAACTTCTTTGTCAGTTTAACAGTCAGACACTAAAAGAAAGGGAAATATCATGAAAAAACTAGCTATATTATTAATAGGTATTACAATGGTGTTCATTTCTTGCAAGAAAGACATGGACAAACCTAACATTAATGTTTTCCCTACAGACAATGAGTGGTCGGTCGGGCGAATTCTTGATTCACTCAACAAGTTGAATTCCTATCAGTTTGACACGATATTCGACAGCAACGCCCAGAACGCTGTTGTCAAAGGCTATGTCATTGGTGACGAAACCAGCGGTAATATCTACCGTACATTCTATCTCAGAGGCGAAGACGGCAAATGCGTCGCGGTCTACAGAAAGGGCGCAAGCGACGGCGGCAGCGATGAGTTCAATGTGCGCCAAGGCGATTACGTCGGCTACAAGCTTTACGGCTCAATCATTTCGTCGTACAACAACCTGCCGCAGATTCAGGTGCAGGAGCACGATGTGAACAAGCTGATCGTTATATACCAGAGAAACTGCACCGACAAGGTACAGCCGATAGTCACCACAATCGACAGCATCACCGCCGGCAAGCATCTGTGCGACCTTGTCAAGCTCAGTGATGTTCAATTTGAGTCGTATGAAGGCTTGACTTATGCCGATGCCAATGCCACAACCAACAGAAATCTGGTGTCGTGCTCGGGTTCGTCGGTGATAGTGCGCACAAGCAACTATGCCAGCTTCGCTTCAGATCCGCTTCCTGAAGGCAGAGGCACACTCACAAGCGTTGTGTCGGTTTACGGCAGCACATGGCAGCTGTTGCTGCGCAATCCAAGAGAAGATGTACAGCTTACCGAGGCCAGATGCGGCGAAGGCGGCGAAGTACAGCAGATGCCTTACGTTCAGAACTTCACTTCATCGTTCGGAACATACACCACATACAATGTTTTGGGCGACCAGACTTGGGTGATTGATTACTCAACAGCCAAGATGACCGGTAAGGCCGGCGAATTCTACGCCAACGAAGACTGGCTGATTTCGTCACCTGTCGAGATATTCGATGTGGAGCACGCCAAGGCTGTTGTCAACTATGTGGCCCAGTACTCAGGACCTGACAACGATGTCACCATCCAGATTTCATCAGACTATGAGTTTGGTGAGAATCCTGGCGATTACAACTGGACAGAGCTTTTGACAACCTTCCCTAACACAGGCGGATGGAACGATTTCCAGGATGTGGAGATAAGTCTTGACCAGTTCATCGGTCAGACCGTGACATTGGCTGTAAAATTCATCTCGTCAGACACACAGTCACGCACTATCGAAGTCAAGAGCATAGCCATTGATGAAGGCGAAGCCGGTGGCGGCGGAGGCGGTGGTGGAGGAGACCTCCAGCAGATGCCTTACACACAGGATTTCTCATCGTCGTTCGGCACTTATACAACTAAGAGTGTTCTTGGCAGCCAAGTTTGGGAGATTGCATATTCGACCGCTAAAATGACCGGTTATGTCAGTGGAACCAATTATGAGAATGAGGACTGGCTGATTTCTTCACCGGTTGCTGTTACCGGTGTTGAACATGCCAAAGCCGTTGTGAATTATATCGCAAAATATAATGCTCCTTCTGCAGATGACGTGACAATTCAGATTTCATCAGATTATGTTTATGGTGATGATCCGGGAAATGCGACATGGACTCAACTGTCAGCCACACTGCCTAATACCAACGGCGGTTGGGAAGATTTCGAAGATGTTGAGATCAACCTTGACGAATTCATCGGACAGACAGTGACATTCGCTGTCAAGTTCACTTCAACAACATCGGGGTCACGCACAATAGAGATTAAGAGCATCAGCATTGAAGAAGGTGGTGATACACCTCCTACTCCAACAACAATATTCAGCGAAACGTTCCAGTCAAGCCAGGGCGATTTCCAAATCGTGGATGTGAATATCGGAACGTTAAGCTATGTCTGGGCTTATAGCTCACAGTATCATTGCATGAAAGGTAGCGGCTATTATCAACATGCCGTTGCTGCTGAAAGCTGGCTGATTTCACCGGCTATTGATTTGAGCGGAGTTGGCAGCGCTAAGCTTTCGTTTGACCATTGCTGCAAATACGAGACAAATCCGACTGAAGAGATGACGCTGTGGCTGACATCAAATTATACCGGCGACGTCGCCACTACACAGTGGACTCAAGTAGCACTGACAGAATATGGATCGAACTTCAGCTTTGTCACTGCAAGTGATATCGATTTAAGCCAGTTTGTCGGTGGTAATGTTTATGTGGCATTCAAGTATGTGAGTACCGATTCAAATGCTGCCACATGGGAGATTAAAAATGTTATAGTAAGTGAATAAATTATTGATAATTAAAATACTAGAGATATGTTAAAGTCAATAAGAAAATACGGTATATTGGTTCTCATGGCAATGATGGCTCTGACATCATGCATGGACAAACACGCCAAAGAGAACAACTATCCTGTTCCGGGTGTTGATTTCAATCTGCCTATTGGTGATGAATATACCATCGACACCTTGTTATATATGTGGCAGGTTGAGGGTACTCACACGTTTACCGACGACGCTTCGGTATACGGTATCGTCACTTGCGATGAGACTTCGGGCAACCTCTACAAGGCTGCGTTCATCCAGGACGGCGACAAAGCCATTGAGCTTTATATGAAGAGCACCAGCGGCCTTCGTATCGGCGACTCAGTCCGTGTCTATCTGAAAGGCGCCACCTTGTCGGAGTACAGCGGCACCCCACAGATTCAGGATCTTGAACCTAAGCATGTCACGATTTTGGAAAACAACAAAGATATTGAGCCATTGTCAATCAGCACCGCCGAGATCAACAGCAGCCATATTGGTCGTCTGGTACGTTTTGACCATGTGGAGTTCCCAGCCGATGTGCGCGACAGCACTTGGGCAACTGACGATGCGTACGGTCAGTTCAATCTTAACCAATATGATGACAACTGCAATCCGGTCGATAACAGTGTGATTGTCAGAACCAGCAATTACGCCGCTTTCGCCAAACAGCAGTTGCCACAGGGCCAGGGTTCCATTGTCGGTATACTCACTTATTACAGCGGCAATAACGCATGGCAGTTTACGATAAGAACCTTGCGTGAGGTGGTCATGACAGACGAGCCTTGCGAATCAACGCCAATCGCTCCTGAAGGTGACGGAACAGCCGACAATCCATACAACATTGCCGCCGGTATCCTGCATCAGGGCGATACAGCCCAGTGGGTTCGCGGCTATATCGTGGGTTCGGCCAATCTCGCATCGGGCACGATAACCAACGACTCGCAGATTTCATGGGGCCCGGAATTCACTCATAACGAGAATAAAACAAATCTCATTTTGGCTGATAATCCCGAAGAGAACGATATCAACAAATGCATGATCATTTATCTGCCTAGCAACGCCGCTTCGGGTATCCGCGACATCAACCTCAAAGACCATCCTGAGAACTGGCACAGTCTTTTGAAGGTGAAAGGCGACTTGACCACATGGTTGGGTAAGTCAGGAATGAGAAACACTAACGAATACGAATTAAACTAATTGATTTTTAGAATATTATGTCAGAAAATTTAGTTATCATACCGACATATAACGAGAAGGAGAATATTGAGAAGATAATCCGTTACGTATTTAATCTCCCGATGGCCTTTGATATTTTGGTCGTCGAGGATAACAGTCCGGACGGCACTGCCGATATAGTGAAGCGCCTTATGCAGGAGTTCCCCGACAGGCTTTTCATTGAAGAACGCAAGGGCAAGCTGGGCCTTGGTACAGCATATATCCATGGTTTTAAGTGGGCATTGGAGCGTGATTATCAGTATGTTACGGAGATGGATGCTGACTTTTCGCATAATCCCGACGACCTTGTCCGTTTGCACGACGCATGTGCTGGTGGCGCCGATCTGGCCATCGGATCGCGTTACAAATGCGGCGTCAACGTGGTCAACTGGCCGATGGGCCGTGTGCTGATGTCGTACTATGCCTCTGCCTATGTGCGCTTTATGACAGGCATGAAGGTGCGCGACACCACCGCCGGATTCGTGTGTTACACCCGCAAGGTGCTTGAAACCATCGATTTCGACAGAATCAAATTCATAGGTTATGCCTTCCAAATTGAGATGAAATACACCGCCTGGAAGCTAGGCTTCAACATCGAGGAGGTGTCAATCATCTTCACCGACCGCCGCGAAGGCACATCGAAAATGTCGGGCGGTATCTTCCGTGAGGCTATCTTCGGCGTAATCAATTTGAGATGGAGAGGTATGTGGGGTAAAATCAAACCAAGAAAGAAATAATGAACTACATTATTAAAAACGCGACACTTGTCAACGAAGGCGATACTACGTTGGCAAGTGTTGTCATTTCTGACGGCAAAATCGCAAAAATATTGCCAGGTAAAGACGCACGGCCGTGCGTCTCTACAAATTATGATGTAATTGATGCAGAAGGCCTGTATTTGATTCCGGGCATCATAGACGAACACGTGCATTTCCGTGAGCCGGGATTGACCCAGAAAGCCGATATCTTTACTGAGAGCCGCGCAGCGGTGGCAGGAGGTGTCACGTCGTTTATGGACATGCCCAACACTGTTCCGCAGACCACGACCATTGACCTGCTGCGTCAGAAGTTTGACCTTGCGGCCGAGAAGTCGCTGGCCAACTACTCGTTCTATTTGGGCGCCACCAACGACAATATCGACGAGATAAAACGTCTTGATCCGAAGAAGGTGTGTGGCGTGAAGCTGTTCATGGGTTCAAGCACGGGCAATATGTTGGTGAGCGAGAACGATGCGTTGGTGCGCTTGTTTAATGAGGCTCCGTGCCTGATTGCAGCACACTGCGAGGACGAACAGATAATACATGCCAACACTGTGTGCTGCAAAGATTTGGCGTCGAAAGGAGAGGTGGTGCCTGACGCGGGCGTTCATCCTTTCGTCCGCACGACGGAGGCCTGTTATAAATCGACGGCCAAGGCAGTGGATATGGCGGCCAAATTCGGAGCCAGACTGCACGTGATGCACATATCGACCAAATCGGAGCTCACGTTGTTCCGTAACGACATTCAGCTTGCCGACAAGAAGATAACAGCCGAAACATGCCCGCATTACCTTACGTTTTGCGACAAAGACTACGAAACAAAAAGTTTCGCGATAAAATGCAATCCGGCCATCAAGATGGCGTCTGACCGCGACGTTTTGCGTCATGCCATCATCGACGGACATATCGACACCATAGGTTCCGACCACGCGCCTCACTTGTGGCATGAGAAGTTTACCGACGACTATTTCACGTCAAAATCGGGTTTCCCGTCGATACAAAACAACCTCGACATCATGCTCAACCTCTATCATCAAGGTGTGATATCGTTGACGCAGATTGTCCGGCTGATGTGCCATAATCCGGCTACTCTATATAGAATCAAAGGCCGTGGCTTTATTCGCGAAGGTTACTATGCCGACCTGGTTTTGGTCGATTTGAATCACAACAAGACCATTAAAAATGATGATATGCTTTACAAATGCGGCTGGACGCCTTACGACGGCATGCAGGCACACTCGCAGGTGACGCATACCTTTGTAAACGGCTGTTTGGTTTATCACGACGGAATTGTCGAGAACTCGATTAACAGCAAAGCTTTGGAATTTGACAGATGAAAAAGATTTTTGTAATACTTGGACTGGCATTGCTGCTGGCTTCGTGTCAAAGCAGAGATGTAAGGCATGTCGAAAGGGTGGCCGTGCGTTACGCCGAAAGCGGCAAACCTTGGGTGATTTATTACTACGAAGTGGTGGGTAAAGACTCTACCTGCGTTGAGGAGAAATGGTTCCACGAGAACGGAATCCTGAGCCTTGAAGGCAAGATAGTCGATGGCAAGCGCGAAGGTGTTTTCAAAGGATATTATCCCACAGGCGAGCTGATGAGCGTGGGTAAATTTGTGAAAGGACAACGCGAGGGCCAAGGCAAAATTTATTTCAGAAGCGGCAAAGTCAATGTTGAGAATATGTACCGTAACGGTGAGCCTTACGGCGTATGGAAATATTATGACGAAGCCGGCAATATCACCGATGTAAAGGAGTATAAATGATGTTGACGGTATTTTCAGACGAAAGTTATATGCGGCAGGCTTTGGCTGAAGCCAAAGCCGCCGCCCAAGCCGACGAGGTGCCGGTAGGCGCCGTCGTGGTGGTCAACGACAAAGTTATCGCCCGGGCTCACAATCAGGTGGAGCTGCTTACCGATGTGACAGCTCATGCCGAAATTTTAGCGATCACTGCCGCATGCAACGCATTAGGAACCAAGTATCTCGACGACTGCACTCTGTATGTTACTCTTGAGCCCTGCGTGATGTGCGCCGGCGCTTTGGAGCATTGTCATATCAAAAAGGTGGTGTGGGCTTGCGATGATCCGAAAAACGGTTTCCAACGCTTCGGCAACCTGCTTCACCCGAAAACCGAAGTCACAACGGGCATTCTCAAAGACGAATGCCTCGAGGTCTTGACCGAATTTTTCAAGAAAAAAAGATAAATCTCTAGATTTTTAAACAATTCATGATGCGGCTTGTGGCGCCGATTTTGCCAGCCACATAGTCGTGACAAATCTTCGACGCTTCTTTGTAAAAGTCCTCGTCGTTGATGAAACGGTCGAACATTGCTTCCAGTTCTTTCTGATCATGGATGACGAATGCGCCGCGCAGACCGACAAGGTCGACGGCCTCTTCAAACGATTTGTATTTCGGGCCGAACACCACCGGAACGTCAAACACTATGGCTTCCTGGATGTTGTGTATGCCGTCGTAGAAACCTGCGCCGATGTAAGCGAAACGCGCGTAGCGATAAATCTTTGAAAGTAATCCGATTTTATTGATAACCAATGTCTTGCATTGGTTGCTCGGGTCGAAGTTTGTGTAGAGTTGGTAGTCGTTGAGATGCGCCTCGATATGATGCACATGCTCGTCGGAGATGTCGTGCGGCACCATGATGAAACAGTAGTCGTCGCGCATGTTGTCGATGAAATGGTAAAGCAGTCGCTCGTCTGACGGCCAGCTGCTGCCGGCGATAATGCATTTTCTGTTGCCGATAAACTGCTCGATGTCGGGATAACGCTGAGCCTGCATGGCTATGCTGTACACCCGGTCGAAGCGTGTGTCGCCCGTCACTGTCACGTTGGTGATGCCCATGCCTTTCAAAAGTTCTTCAGTCTCTTCGTTCTGGGCGAAGAAATACTCCACCATGTAGAAATGATTTCTGAACCATTTGCCCCAAGGCTTGAAGAAATACTGTTTCTTGCGCAGCGCTGCAGAAATGTAGTAGAGCGGTATGTGCTTGTCGTGCAATACCTTTATGTAGTTGAACCAGAACTCATATTTAACAAAGAATGCCGCTTTGAGGTTGAAGTTGCCAACCAGTTTCTCGGCGTTGCTGATGGTGTCGATAGGCATGTAAGCTATTTTGTCGGCCAGCGGGTAGTCTTTCTTGATTTCGTAGCCTGAAGGGGAGAAGAAAGTGAGCAATAGCTTGTATTTTGGATAATCGGCTTTCAAAGCTTCGATAATGGGCAGGCCTTGCTCAAACTCGCCCAGCGACGACACGTGCATCCAAATCCATTCGGAGTCGGGGTCGTCTGATTTCAGTTTATCCCATTGATTGTCACGCCCGTGCCACCATGCCCAGGCTTTTTTGTTTCCGAAAAACTTAGCTAAGAAAATCAGAGCTGTATAACAGCGGATGATAAAGGTGTAGAATAGTCGCATTTTTAATAATAGTAGTATTCAGCCGGTTTGCGTTTGTAAGTCGGGATGTAGATGGCGGCGCGTATGCCGATGTACTGGTCGACGTAGGAGTTGGTGTCTTTCTGCATCAGATTGAAGTCCCACTCGCGCAAAGGCTTGGTGTAAGCTTGTGTAAATTCAAGTGAAATTGAAAAGTTGAGCACTCTGGTGTTGCTCAGATAAAGATAACCAATCTCGCCCGACCATGCGAAGCCACCGCGCATGTGGTCGTAGCCGTAAAGATAGTCACCAGCCAAGGCTGGCGGAGGTGAGACATACGAGCCGAATTCTGTTCTGAGTCTGTTGAACAGATAACCTAAACCGCCTTGCACGAAAAAGCCGCAGTTGGGATTGGGCGAAAGTACCGGGATAATCTTACCCACCTTCACCTGGAAATGAGCGCCTCTCTCAAACAAAGCATAGCTGCCGTATATGCCGTCGCCAGTGATAATCTCGCCGTTGTTGTCGAGAATGTCGCCGAACAACTCCTCGCGGCTGATGTTCACGTTGTTGCCGGAGATGAAGTTGCCGTTGAAGCTGAAAACCCAGTTGCTCTCGGTTTTGTACAAAATGCTGCCGCCAAGGCTGTTGTTGTTGTCATAAAGCACCTTGGTGTCTTTACCTGGAAACTGATAGGCATAAGTCGCTTGAAACATAAAAGTGGAAATACGCTCGCTCTTTATGTCTTTCTGCGCCGTCATCATCATTGGCATGACAGCTAATAATATGAGAATCAGTTTTTTACCTTTCATTGTGAAAAATTATTTTCATTTGCAAAGATAATAAACGTTTCCCTACGTGCGTTTATTATTTTAAAAATTTGTAATCCATATCGAAATTAATACTAATTTTGCAAATTGTTACTAAAGATAATTGATATGAAAACTAACACAAAATCAATCACAATGCGAATCGGCTTCACGATGTTGGCTGTGTTAATGATGTTTGGATTTAATTCATGCAAAAAAAGCGATAAGAGCTCTGGCGATAATAATCAGGTGATTATCTGGTCACCGGATCCGGTCAACGGCGAGATTCCGAATGAAGTGCTTCCGGAAGAGTTGCATAGTCAAGTTTGCGAATATTTCACACTTTTCAGCGGCGACAATCCGGTGCAGGTGGACGGACAGTTTGTGTCAAGACCACACAGACTGCTTTATACAACCGTTGAAAACGACACTGTCGATATTTATAACGACCGTTACATCTGTTTCGTTGTCAACCACAACGGCGGAGTCGACTTCTACGGCAAACAATGGGACGACCAGTATCAAAAGTACTACGAGGAAGTGTTCAGAGACCTGAAACGCGTGGGCGAGGGCGACAACTTCACATGCTACTACCTCACAGAGGCTTATCCTGATGGCTTGTATGCTTTGCAGTCGACCATCTTCAGCGGCAAATGGAATCAATCCTACGGCGGATTGAAAGACTTCCAGGTGGCTGTCGTGCTATTGGAGACTTCAGGCAACCCTAATCTGGCTCCTGTCAACTCGTTCCGCATCCTTGGCGATGGCGACGGCCTTGCAGCAGACACAGCATGGCTTTATGGCAAAGCTCCTGTTAGCGGCAGCGTCACACCAACCGACTTCGACCCATTCCAGATGTTTAGAGTGAAATAAAGATGTCGGACGAGCAACTAATTTCGCAATCAGTTTTAGATAATGGCATAAAGATAATTCACCGGCACCGCGCCGGTGAATTGTCGCATTTGGCGCTTATGGTCAACGTCGGAATGCGCGACGAGAAAGCCGACGAGAACGGCCTGGCACATTTTATCGAGCACCTTGTTTTTAAAGGCACCAAAAGGCGCAAGGCCTATCATATCCTCAGTTGTCTGGAGAACGTGGGCGGCGACCTGAACGCCTTCACCACCAAGGAGGAGACCTGCATTCACGCCTCTTTCCTGAAGGAGCACATCGACAAGGCCATGGACCTCTTTGCCGACGTGGTGTTCAACAGCACATTTCCCGACAACGAGCTGCAGAAGGAAAAAGAGGTGATTCTGGATGAGATCAACTCATATCGCGACACTCCGGCCGATGAAATTTTCGACGAGTTTGAGAACCTTATTTACCGTGACCACCAGCTGGGTCGCAACATACTTGGCACCATCGACCTGGTAAGCCGCTACCGGCGTGACGACATAGTGCGTTTTCACAAGCAACATTATGCCCCTGACCGTATGGTGCTGGCTTGCATTGGCAATATCAGTTTTGATGACTTCATGAAGCTGGCCAACAAGTATTTTGCCGATCGTCAGGGAAACGCCTTGCCGTTTGAGAGAATTCCTTTCGTTGCCAACGCGCCGGCCACCCGCGTGGAGGAACGCTCAAGCCATCTTACGCATGTGGTGATGGGCGGATTGGCCTACAAATACACCGACGAGCGCAAGCTGAAGATGATTCTGCTCAACAACATTTTGGGCGGACCGGGCATGAACACCCGTCTCAACCTTAACATTCGCGAGAAGTACGGCTTCGCTTATACCATCGAATCGCAGTACAACGCCTATTCCGACACCGGCAACTACACCATCTACATGGGAGTCGACCCACGTTCGCAGGAGCGTTCCATTGAATTGGTCTACAAGGAGTTGAACAAGTTGATGACGCAGAAACTTGGCGTGTTGCAGCTTTCAAACGCCAAGAAACAGCTCATCGGGCAGGTGGCACTCAGCAACGAGTCGGGAATGAACGACTTGCTGAGCATGGTGCGTGCGGGTTTCTTCGAAGAGCATATCGAAACCTTGCCCGAAACCATAGCCAAGCTGGAGAAAATAACATCGTCCGACCTGTTGGAAATAGCCAATGAAATATTCGACCGTGACAAGGTGAGTCTGTTGATTTACAAAGGTCAGGAAGAGAAATAATCTTTAGAAATCCTTTTTTCTGAGTTCGAAATTAGAGCCGAGATAATGGCTGCGCACCACAGGGTCGCTGGCCAGTTCTTCAGGTGTGCCGGCTTTGAGCAGCTGCCCCTCGAACACCAGATAGGCGCGGTCGGTGATTGAAAGCGTCTCGTTGGCGTTGTGGTCGGTGATAAGCACACCGATGTTTTTTGTTTTAAGTTTGGCCACCACACGCTGGATATCTTCAACGGCAATTGGGTCAACGCCAGCGAAAGGCTCGTCAAGGAGTATGAATTTGGGGTCGATGGCAAGGGCGCGCGCTATCTCGCAACGGCGACGCTCGCCGCCCGACAGCTGTATGCCTTTGCTCTTGCGGATGTGCTGCAGTCCGAATTCGTCGAGCAGGTCTTCGAGCTTCTGGTCGCGCTGTTCACGTGTCATGTCGCTCTTGAACTGCATCACCGAGTAGATGTTGTCTTCAACCGACATCTGGCGGAATACCGAAGCCTCTTGCGCGAGGTAGCCGATGCCAATCTGGGCGCGTTTGTACATCGGGAACTTGGTAATCTCTTCATTGTCAAGGTATACATGTCCGGAGAAAGGCTTGATAAGCCCGACTATCATGTAAAAAGTGGTGGTCTTGCCGGCTCCGTTAGGGCCCAGCAGTCCGACTATCTCGCCCTGACGCACCTCGATGCTTACGCCTTTTACAACGGTACGCTGCTTGTATTTTTTGACCAGAGTGTCTGTCCTGAGTAGCATTATATTATTCCTTCCTTGATAATGTCGTGAATATGAACCATTCCTATGTAATTATCGCCGTCCATCACCGGCAGTACCGATATTTCCTTGTGCTGCATGATGTTGAGGGCGTCGGCGGCCAGTGCTGTGTGTTGCACTGTCAGCGGGTTTTTAGTCATGATGTCGCGCACCTTCACAGTTTCGATGTTGGGGTGCTTCATCAGCATGCGGCGCAGGTCGCCGTCGGTGACTATGCCCACCAGCTTGCCGTTTTCGATGACGGCTGCGGCACCGAGCATCTTTTCTGATATCTCGATGATGGCCTGAGTCATGATGTCGTCAAGGCTGACTTTTGGAGCTCCATTTTTAACGCAGAGATCGCCGACTGTGAGATAGAGACGTTTGCCGAGTGCGCCGCCAGGGTGGAATTTGGCGAAGTCCTGTGCCGTAAAGCCACGCATTTTGAGCAGAGCCACAGCTATGGCGTCACCCATCACCAGCTGGGCTGTGGCGCTGCTGGTTGGAGCCAGGTTGTTGGGGCAGGCTTCACGCGAAACGGTTGTGTCGAGCACGTAGTCCGATTGCTTGGCCAGATATGAGTCGCGATTGCCGACTATGGCCACCAGCTTGTTCTTGCGAATCTTGATCAGAGGGATCAAAACCTTGATTTCAGGTGTCTCGCCGCTCTTTGAAAGCACTATCACCACATCCTCCTCGCGAATGATGCCCAAGTCGCCGTGAATGGCGTCGGCGGCATGCATAAACACTGCCGTTGTGCCTGTCGAGTTGAGCGTGGCGACTATTTTTTGCGCGATATTGGCACTTTTTCCGATGCCCGAAACTATGACATTGCCTTTCGAATTGTAGATTAAATTCACCACTTTTTCGAAATCGTCGGTAAGTAAAGTCTTCAGATTTAATATCGAATTAGCTTCATTATCAAACACTTGCGCTGCAATATCGCGAATATTATCCATCGAGTGAAAATTTTTTAATTTTTTTTTGTTTTATTAAAATTAAAAACTATAACTTTGTAAAAATAACGATGCAAAGATAAATAAAATTTTTAATGCATTAACTATGGCAAAAATTGATGAAAAAAGTTTACATGATTTACTGAAGAATGTCTTTGGATTTGATCAGTTCAAAGGCAATCAGAAAGCCATCATAAAAAGCATTCTGGCAGGCAACAACACCTTTGTGCTGATGCCAACCGGTGGCGGTAAGTCATTGTGCTATCAGCTGCCAGCCCTGATGAGCGAGGGGACAACCATAGTAGTTTCACCACTTATTGCCTTGATGAAGAATCAGGTCGATATGATCCGCAACTTCGGCGCCGATTTGGGCATAGCCCATGTGATGAACTCTTCGTTGTCGAAGGCGGAGCTGATGCAGGTGAGGGAAGACCTGGTGAACAAAAAAACCAAGCTGCTGTATGTGGCTCCCGAGTCGCTTACCAAGGAGGAAACCTTAGAGTTTTTACGCGGCCTCGACATTGCGTTTTTCGCCATCGACGAGGCTCACTGTATCTCGGAATGGGGTCACGACTTCCGTCCGGAATACCGCCGCCTGCGTCCTATCATCAACGCCATCAACCCCAAGTTGCCTATCATCGCATTGACAGCCACGGCCACGGTGAAGGTGCAGAACGACATCATGAAAAATCTTGAAATCACCAACGCCAAGGTGTTCAAATCGTCGTTCGACCGTCCAAACCTCTACTACGAGGTGCGTCCGAAGACCAAAGACGTGGTGAAAGACATAATAAAATACATTAAAAACAATCCTGGCAAGTCGGGTATCGTCTACACCCTGAGCCGTAAAAAGGTGGAAGAGTTGGCCGAGACGCTGCAGGTGAACGGCATCAAGGCTTTGCCGTACCACGCCGGATTAGACAGCCAGACCCGTAAGGAAAACCAGGATAAGTTCCTCATGGAAGAGGTGGACGTTATCGTGGCCACAATCGCTTTCGGCATGGGCATCGACAAGCCGGACGTGCGTTTTGTCATTCACCACGACATTCCGAAGAGCCTTGAGGGTTATTATCAGGAAACAGGCCGCGCCGGTCGTGACGGCGGCGAGGGCAACTGCATAGCATTCTACGATTACGAGGATATCCACAAGCTGGAAAAGTTCAACAAAGGCAAAAATGTGGCCGAGCAGGAGATTGCCCGCGAGCTTTTGAACGAAACGGTTACTTACGCCGAATCGCCGGTGTGCCGTCACAAGCTGCTGCTGCATTATTTCGGCGAGGAATACGAAAAGGACAACTGCGGCGCTTGCGACAACTGCTTGAATCCGAAGGTGCGTTTCGACGGACAGGAGGATATCAAGCTTGTCATCGAGGCTGTGCTGGCGACCAAGCAGCTGTTTAAAACCAAGCATATATCCGAGCTTTTGGCAGGCAAGGAAACTGGCGACATCAAGACAGCCAAACACGACACCAACGAGTACTTTGGTGCCGGTGACGATCATGATGAGAAATATTGGACGTCGATTATTCGCCAAGCCCTTGTAAATAAGCTGCTTACAAAAGATATAGACAATTACGGCATACTGAAAGTGCCGAAAGAAGGCAAGGATTTCATCAAGAAGCCTTACACCGTGATGGTGGCCATGGACCACGATTACGACAAGGGCGACGACGACGAGTTCGACGAAGAAAGAGTAGCTCTGTCGAAGGATTCGGGCACCGACAAGACTTTGTTCTCGATGCTGAAAGACCTTCGCAAGACTATGGCGAAGAAGAAAAACCTGCCGCCTTTCGTTATTTTCCAAGACCCTTCGCTGGAGGATATGGCCATCCAATATCCTATCACGATGGAGGAATTGACGCAGATAGCCGGTGTTGGTGCAGGCAAGGCGCAGAAGTTCGGACAGCCGTTTATCGACCTTATCAAGGAATATGTCGAAGAGAACGATATTACCCGTCCAAACGACATGGTGGTGAAGTCGGTGGTCAACAAGTCGGCTCTGAAAATCAGCATCATACAGAATATCGACAAGGAGATTCCGTTGGAGGATATAGCCTATTCAAAGAATCTCGAATTTGACGAGTTGCTGACCGAAATCGAGAGCATTGTGGCCAGCGGCACACATCTCGACATCAGTTATTACACCCGCGACAACATCGATGAGTATCATCGGGAGGATATCATACAGTACTTCAAAGAGGCCGAGTCGGACGATCTGGAAACGGCAATGAAGACTTTGGGCGAGAATGAGTACGAGGAAGAGGAAGTGAGACTGATGAGGATTCAATTCTTGTCGGAGGTTGGTAACTAACCACAACTGTCTGATTACATGAAAGTTAAGTTTTTTTCATTATTGTTTGTCGTGGTTTTTGTTTTCTTCAGCTGCGACGGCAGACCGAAGCGACCTGCTCCGGCTGTGCTTCTCAGCGAGCGCCAGATGGTGGATGTGATGACCGATGTGGAGATTATGGAGGGAATCATCAGTTTTAAGAAAAACGCCAGCCAGAAGACTGCCTATATCAAAGAAATCGGCTACGACACTCTGTTTGCTCACTACGGCATCACCGACTCTATTTTCGAGGAAAATTTGATGTATTACAACGAAACGCATCCGATGGTGCTTGAGCGGATTATGGATTCGGTGGTGAATCGTCTGGCTAAGATGAAGAATTAATGGAAATGCTCGTAAACGATTTTTGCCTTGGCTGGGCCTATGATATCGCTAAGGCGTTGTAAATCAGATTCTTTAATGTTTTTTACAGATTTCAGTTCGAGAAGCAATTTCTCGGCTGTGGTCTTTCCTATGCCTTTTATATCGTTGAGTTCGGAGTGTACGAAGCCTTTCTCAAACTTTTTACGGTGGAAACTGATTGCAAAACGGTGCACTTCTTCCTGAATGGTGGCCAGCAGCCTGAATGCCTCGGAGTTGGGCTTGACTTGCACCACTTTGGGTGGAAAACCGAACAGCAGCTCGTTGGTGCGGTGACTGTCGTTCTTTGCCAGGCCTGCTATCGGAATTTCGATATGCAGCTCGTCTTCAATCACTTGGCGCACCACTTCCATTTGTCCTTTGCCACCATCGGTGATGATGAGATTCGGCAGTTCCTTACCCTCTTCCAAGAGGCGCGAATAACGTCGGCGAACCACTTCTTTCGTGGATGCGTAGTCGTCGGGGCCTTCCACAGTTTTGATGTTGAAATGGCGGTAACCGGCTTTGTTCGGCTTGCCGTTGACAAACTGTACCATGCCACCAACGGCATAGTCGCCTTGGAAGTTGGAGTTATCGAAACACTCAATAATTACTGGTGGTTCAGTCAAATGCAAGTCTTTCTGAAGCTCCGCTAAAATGCGTTTTGAATGGCGTTCAGGGTCAACCAATGAACGCAGTTTCTCGGTTTCGAAACGATATTGTTTGGCGTTGCGTGTTGAAAGAGCCAGAATCTCGAATTTCTCGCCTTTTTTAGGAATTGTGAACTTCACGTTTTCCAGTTCCATGTCGAGTTTCAGCGGCACTATTATTTCGCGGACGGAGCTCTCAAAACGTTGTCGTAACTCGATGATTGCCAATGACAAAAGTTCTTCTGGCGTTTCTTCCAAACGGCGTTTCATCTCTATTGAAAACGACTGTATTATGGCACCTTGGATTATGCGCATGTAGTTGACATAGAATGAGTTATCTGCATCATCGAAAGAAAAAACCTCCATGTCGTGTAGAGTGTTGCTACTGACGATGGAGCGCGCGTGATAGTTTTCGAGTAGGTCGTATTTCTGTTTGATGAGCTGAGCCTGTTCGAATTCAAGTCGTGAGGCGTAATTCATCATCTGCGCTTTCAGGTCCTTTAAAACTCCTGAGATATTGCCTTTTATGACTTCTTTTGTATTGGAAATCATAGAGTTATAATCCTCTTCGGATATAAGGTCGGCGCAAGGTGCCTTGCAGTTGCCTATGTGATATTCAAGACAGGGTCGGTAGTGCTTGTTGGCGATAAACGACTCTTTGAGGTTGAGTTTGCAGGTTCTGAGAGGGTAAACCTGTTTTAAAATATCCAGCAGAGTTTTAGCCGTCATCACCGAAGGGTAGGGGCCGTAGTAAAGCGAGCCGTCGTTGACCTTTTTTCTGGTGAGGAAAATGCGCGGAAAACGTTCGTTTTTAATGCAAATCCAAGGATATGTCTTGTCATCCTTGAGCATGATGTTGTAGCGTGGCTTGTACTGCTTGATGAAGTTGTTTTCAAGCAGAAACGCCTCTGCCTCGCTGCCCACCACGGTGAAGCGGATGTCGGCGATTTTGCTGACCAGCAGACGTGTCTTGCCAGTTTGTTCTTTATTGAAATAGCTTGATACTCTGCGCTTTAGGTTTTTTGCTTTGCCGACATAAATAATCTCGCCAGACTCGTCGAAGTACTGATAAACTCCCGGCGAAGTCGGGATTGTTTTTAAGATCGAGGTTATTTTTTCGGAAACTGACATGTTAGTTAGCAGTTAGCAGTTAGTAGTTAGCAGTTAAAAACTTATAACTTCTAACTGCTAACTTCTAACTCCTAACTTTTTAAAAGTGTTTAAACCCTTGAGCTTCAAGCGGAATCTGATGATTATCAGGTGTGATGAGGTTGGCTTGTCCCTCATCGGCGGTCATGTAGCCGATGATGCGGATATCGTCCAAATCCTTCACTTTCTCGTAGTCGCTTTGCGCGATGGTGAACAGAAGCTCGTAATCCTCGCCGCCGTTGAGCGCCGCAATGCTAGGCACAATGTTGAAATCTTTGGCAGTTTGTATCGTCTTCTGGTTCATCGGGATACGGTCTTCGTAAACCATGCATCCCACCTTCGACTCCTTGCAAAGATGCAGCACTTCTGATGCCAGTCCGTCGGAGATGTCGATCATTGAGGTCGGTTTCACCTTGATTTCCTTGAGTTTTTCGACTATGTCGCGACGAGCTTCAGGTTTCAGCTGGCGTTCAAGAATGTAATCGTATCCGGCAAATTCAGGTTGCATGTTAGGGTCGGCCATGAAAGCCGCTTTTTCGCGTTCGAGGATCAGCAAACCGGTGTAAGCTGCGCCAAGGTTTCCGCTCACGCAGAGCAGGTCGTTCGGTTTTGCTCCGCTGCGATAGACGATGTCTTCTTTCTTTGCCTTTCCAATCACCGTCACAGAGATGAAAAGTCCTGATTTTGAAGCTGTTGTGTCACCGCCTACCAGATCGACATGGTAACGGTCGCAAGCCAGGCGGATTCCACGGTAAATCTCTTCAATGGCCTCAACGGAATATTTGCTGCTGATGCCAAGTCCAACGACAATCTGGGTGGGGGTGCCGTTCATGGCGTAGATATCGGAGAAATTGACGACGGCTGCTTTGTAGCCGAGGTGTTTCAGCGGACAATAGGTCATGTCGAAGTGCACGCCTTCGCACAGGATATCAACTGATACAAGTGTTTGCTCGTCTTTATGGTCGATAACGGCTGCGTCGTCGCCCACGGCTTTCAGCGTTGAGTCGTTGTAAATCTTGACGTTCTTGACGAGCTTGTCGATGAGTGCGAACTCGCCGAGTTCCGAGAGGTTAGTGATAGTTTCCTGATCTGCCATTTTTGTGATAAAATTTTATGCAAAAATAGCAAATTTTTTGAAAAAAGCTGAAATCAGACTTTAGAAATGTATTTCTGGTCTGATTTCAGCTTTTAAATATTATTCCTATAAGGAATTATTTCGC
>JAFZXP010000009.1 GCA_017616735.1 Bacteroidales bacterium | reverse complement strand
CGTTTTCCCGAGGCACAAAGCCTTCCAGTTTAGGCCATGCATCAATCAAAGAATACGTTCCGTCTATGATATATCCACCATCAGCGAGCTTTTTCACCAACTCTGTCTGGTGATTATCTGCCATCTCGTTGAAGTCATGCAAACGCGCCATTGCGATAACCTTCTTACCAGCCTTAATTGAGTTGAAGATAGCACCACTTCCAGCATGAGTAATAACTACTGATGCCTTGGCGATATACTCCTTAAACTCATTCTCACCAGTAAAAGGAATGGTCTTGAACTTATCAGTTTGAAAGTCAGTATTTCCTATTTGGGCTACGACCTCTTCTTTGATGTCATATTTATCTATCAGCTGCTCCACCTCTTTCAGACAACGGAGGAAGCCATTTGGTTGTGTTCCTACTGTAACAAATATCATATCCTTCTCCTTATACTAAAGTTCCGTAATAATCAGCCTTACCCTTATATACATCTACCATCTCTGGCCATTGCACAATAACCTTGTCACAAATCCAGCCAATTAGTTTACCAGTGATAGTCTTGTTATACACCTTAGCACGGGTTTCTATATACACCATCTTGGAACCATACAGTTTGGCGATATATGCTAATGGGAAGGCAATATTACTACCCGTGGATACAATCACTTTTGGACGGTACTTCTTCCAAATAGCATTACACTCCTTAAACAGGCCCCAATAGGCAGGAAGATAACTCGCATGGGTCATATTTTTCTCCCCTCTCTTCTTTAGCTCTCCACGTCTACGAGCAAACGACATGGCAAACTCTATTGCCTTCACATTTTGCAATGCCGGTATTCCTTTGTTCGCCCTTTCGTTATCTGTCACGATGACTGTTTCATACTTATCAAACAACTCGTGAAGTGCCATCAACTGTGCAAAATGCCCACCTTCGTTGCTTGCAAAAAAAACAATATTATTTAATCCCTTCATTTTTATATTTGGCTAATTGTTAATTCAATATCTTTGGTACTTTGATAGGCACGCCACTTGGTCCTTTCATGTTAACAATCAATCTATTCTCAGGCCTTTGCTTCCCTGTACTCTTGACAATAGGGATGTCGCTCTCTGGAACCAAATGAATGTCTTTGAGCGTACATTCAAGAGGGTTTGCCAATGTTATTTCAGAAGAGGAAAGCTTAAAAACAACAAGGGACGCATTTGGTGAATATTTAAACCCCAAACCTTTGATGGCAATAGATGAAATATTGGCAACTGGGCGTTTATAACTATACTCTCTTGGCACCCGGAACAGCTCAAATACATTCATCCCCTCTGAAATGTTTACTGTCAAGTTCTCAATAACTATATCAGGCCAACACTTAACCTTTAGTTCAGCACGAGCGTTGATATCTTCATTCCATTTGCGGAGATTCACAATGAATGGTTGACGTGCTGTAGCATTTATTATGCACTCCTTCAATACAAGTCTGAATGGCACATAAGCATTATAATCAGGCCTGTTGATATAGGGGCAAGCATCATCGAATGTACAACGCCTGTAATCTATTGTTCCGAACACAGATGAATAGACCCCTCCTGTTCCGCTGAAGGAGCAGTCTTCACAAAGCACATCTTTCCCGTAGCAATGGATATCAAAGCGGTTTACATTGCAGCCTTTTAGATGAACTTTATGCGTGTTGTTCGTCCCAAAAACGCCCCATTCTGTTCTTGCTATTATATTCTCGCATGTAACGTCCCATACATTGTCCATCGAGATACCATATCCAAACTTATCTTTTGTCGAGTAGGTTCCTTCGATATTTATATTCTTTAGCAGTACATTTGTACAATTATTGATACAAATAGCCTGGTCACCATTCAGAGCACCTGCAGGTGTGATTACGGAAACGTTCTCCACCTTGGTGCAATTCTCATTGGAGATCTTTACCAGTTTGGTAATGTATGTCGATCCTGGAAGTCGTTGAAAAACAACATTCTCAAAACACTTCTCTTTTCCAGTTACCGAACGATATAAAAAAGTGGGGTTCGAATATACGTTGTTATATGGCGAGCAGGGGCTGTCCAACCCTTTCCCGTTCTCAACAAGTATGATGTCTTTTCTGGTCGCGCCATAACTATAACCCTCTCGGTTCTCTACCCAAGGCTTCTCGTCTTTTATGGACAACAAATACAATCCTCTTTTTAAAGACTGTTCGGAATAGATTTGATTATCCACCTCTGATGCTTTAACAGATATAGGTAGCATCGCAGCTGTGTATTCAAATAGGAATAATGTCTTGGAATTATTGATTACAGTTATAGTCACCCCCTTGAAGTCTGTCCTTTCTCCCAAAGGTATGCTCTTCGCCCCTTTAGGTATCACGAGATCTATCTTCTTTATTCCCGAATAATCCACAGCCTTCCCCAGACGTAATGCTTCCGAATGTACTTTGTAAAGCACTTCATACCGTTCCTCGCCCGTCCGTGCTTTCTTCAACCCATAATCTAACGGAGAAACACATCCCTCCTTATGCTGCCTGCATACGCTACATGAGACAACAAGAAGAGCTATACCACAAAAAGCGAATATGTTAGACCAGACAAATAGTGATGACTTTTTACTCATTATTTCGATCTTACAATCTGTTTGATTCTCTCTAAGAATGGTTTCGTATCATCAATCAATCCTTCCCAATGTACTTTGCTTTCAGCGTCTTGGAATCTCGCCAAATCATTAGAATCAATTCCTTTCACAAAATCAATAATACTTTGGTCATCATTAGCCTTTATGGAATAACCAGCATTATATCGTTCTACCTGTTTGGCCAGGAAGGTATCTTTGCTCACCACTATCGGACGTTCAAAGAACACTGCTTCGTATAATTTATTTGGCTCGGCAACTCGTACATTCCAAGAGGATGTATCGTAACAGGAAACAACAATATCTATCTGCTGATATATAGTCGGGAGCTCCACGGGGTTTACAAAAGGGCCATGCAGAAACACATTAGGCATCATTTTCACTTTATCTACGTATGATGCCACATCGGGTGTGCCGAAGAAGTGGAACTCATGTTGCGGGAATTCACGCCCAATCACCTCGGCAAAACGAATGATTGTATTGGGGTACCTGATAATCCCAACAAATCCGAACTTTAGATGGTTTATGTCCGTTTGCGACTTGCTGACCTCCACCTTCCGATTTGCATTGAAAAAACGGCTATTCAACTTGTTTGGAATAACCAAGACATTCTCGGGACGGTTGTCCTCTCCAAATGTATAATCGACAAAACCCTCCGATGTAAAGACGGTAAGCAGAGATCGATGAATAGTACCCCTGTCTATCCAACGGAATAGTTTTCTTAACGTCTCTTTCTTGAAATACGCACCAAGTATGTCTGCTTCTTCATATATGGTTTTCCTGTTTCGCAGCACCCACGAGAAGTTGCCCATCTCAGCACTAAAGATATAAAAGATGTCTTCCGTGCTGTTTTCTTTCTTTATCCTTCGGAGCGTTTTGATAAAGCACAGCGATTTTTTCAGTTTGCTATCCTTCTTGTCCCGCTTGATAATTTCCGTTACAGGAAAACTGATGGACTTCAAGTTCTCGCTGAATATTCCCGAATCAAAGCCATATACTTTGATAGGATAACCTTCATTATAAACCGTTGCAATCCTCCTTATAACACGTGGTTGCTGTAATTGAGGTGCAATAAAAACAATATTCGGCATCTTCAACATCTCAATGTATTTGAATAATGTTATAATAGACTGACTAACATCTCAACCATCTCGTCCACATCACCATAATTGATCACAAGAGGTGGCACAAAACGAACAGTTTTATTCTCTGCAGCAATCACCACCAGTCCGCCATCCAAACACTTTCGTACCAGGTCCTTCGGTTCAAAACTAAACTCAAGGCCCTGTATCAATCCTCTTCCTCTATGGTCAACAATGCAGTCGTACTTGGACTTCAGTTCTTCAAGTTTATTCCAAAGGTATTCGCCGACTTCCTTGACATGTTCAACAATCTTCTCTTCCTTGAAAATATCAAACACCTCGCTCACTGCTGCACAGACTAAAGGATTACCTCCGTATGTAGTACCGTGATCTCCATAGGTCATAGAAGCCGCCTTGTCGTTGCAAACGAATGCCCCCACAGGAACGCCACAACCGAGGGCTTTTGCGCAGAGTAAAATATCAGGCTCGATATCATATTTTTGGAAGGCAAACATATAACCAGACCTTCCCATACCACACTGAATCTCATCTAGAATAAGGAGTGCATTATGTTTGTCACAAAGCGCACGAACGCCATTCAAGAACTCTTCAGTTGCAGGATAAATACCGCCTTCGCCTTGAATAGTTTCCATAATCACAGCTGAAGTATTATCAGAAACGAGCGCCTCTACGCTCTTCAAATCATTATAGTCCGCAAACTTGATATTCTGAATCAGAGGTCTGAATGGCTCTTGATAATGGTCATTTCCTGTCACACTAAGAGCGCCTAGAGAACGGCCATGGAAACTATGCTTCATTGCAATGATGTCATAGTCATTCTTTCCAGCCTGATTTGCGTGCTTTTTGGCAAGTTTCAATGCACCTTCAACAGCCTCCGTACCACTGTTTGTAAAGAACACATGATTTAAACCTGATGCATCACGTAGCTTCTGTGCGGCTTCTGCCCCAGGCTCGTGATAGAACAGATTAGAAGTATGAATGAGTTTGTCTATCTGTTTTTTTAGTGCCTCGTTATAACGCTTATGGCCATAACCTAATCCCATAACGGCAATACCTGCACCAAAATCCAGATACTTCTTTCCTTCAACATCGTATAGATATACGCCATCTCCGTGATCAAAAACCACCGGAAATCTACGATATATAGACAAATAGGCGGAATCTGCAGCCTGTATGATTTGTTCTGACTTTGTCATTGCTTTATCCTTTATAATAGCGTTCACTGTTCTTACTCAAAATAGCTGTTCCAATACCTTGATTCGTAAAGATTTCGAGTAACACACAATGAGGAACACGGCCGTCCATAATATGCACACGAGATACACCATTATCAATCGCATCTTTACAGCTCTTCAATTTTGGTAACATACCTCCAGTAATAGCTCCACTTTCAATGAGTGTCGTCAACTCATCATATGGAAGCTCATATATCAAAGATGTCGGGTCGCTTGGATCTCTATAAACACCTGGCACATCTGAAAGGAACGCTAACTTTTCTACCTTCATAGCCTTAGCAATAGCACAGGCCGCATCATCTGCATTGATATTGTAAGTGTCAAAGTTGTCGTCATATCCCACAGGACAAACAACCGGAAGGTAATCATTAGAAATAAGATCGTTGAGTATCTTAGGATTAACCCTATCAATATCTCCTACAAGACCAATATCTTCGCCCCTAGACAGTTTTTTATGAACATGAAGCATTCCTCCGTCTTTACCACTGATACCAATACTATGAACACCTAATTGCTCAATCATTTTTACAAGAGTCTTATTCACTCTATTAAGCACCATTTCAGCAATCTCCATGGTTGGTTCATCAGTTACACGGAGTCCATTAACAAAACGAGCCTCCATTCCTGCTTTTTCAACCCACTTACTGATTTCCTTACCGCCTCCATGGACGATAATTGGCTTGAATCCTACCAACTTAAGCAGAACGGCATCCTGAATTACTTGCTTTTGCAAGTTTTCATCCAGCATGGCACTTCCACCATACTTAATAATGACTACTTTACGATTGAATCTTTCAATGTAAGGCAATGCCTCTATCAGCACTTCTGCCTTCTTTATAAGTTCCTCATACATACCTAATTGCCCTTTCGTTTTCTATGATCTATAATCTCCGTTAATCTTCACGTATTCGTATGTTAAGTCACAGCCCCAGGCTGTGGCTTCTTCTGCTCCATCTTTCATATCACACAGAGCTGTTACATACTCCTGTGAAAGAATCTCTGTGGCTTTTTCTTCGCTATAACCAGTACTGATGCCGTTCTCAACTATCTTGAGTTTACCAGCTTTACTTTCAAAGAAGATATCCACCTTATAAGGATCAAAATTAACTCCAGAGTACCCTAGCGCACAAAGAATTCTACCCCAGTTGGCATCATGTCCAAATATGGCGGCCTTCGTCAAGTTAGAAGTGATAACACTCTTAGCAAGGGTTCTTGCGTTTTCTTTAGTGTTCGCATTTACCACTTTGCATTCAAATAAGCACGTACAACCTTCTCCATCACCGGCAATCATTTTTGAAATACCCTCCATTACCGCATGAAGGGCTCTGCAAAACACATCATAATCTGAACCTTTATTCTCAATTATGGCGTTACCGGCTTCTCCATTTGCCATTACAAGCACTGTGTCATTGGTGGAGGTATCTCCATCTACAGACACCATGTTAAATGTATCAACCACATCATTGCTGAGTGCTTCAGCCAATAGAGACTTCTTAATTGCAACATCTGTAGTAATAAAACAAAGCATGGTACACATATTGGGGTGTATCATTCCGGAACCTTTACACATGCCACCAATGATTGCCGTTTTGCCACCTACCTCGAACTTGAAAGCAATTTCTTTTGGTTTGGTGTCGGTTGTCATAATAGACTGTGCAGCCATATGTCCATGCTCCAAAGAATCACCCTTGGCTTCCTTTAATAAGGAAATACCATTGATAATTCTATCTATAGGTAATTGCATTCCTATGACACCAGTTGAAGCAACAGCCACACTATTAGAATCAATATTCAGAATCTTTCCAGCGACTTCTGAGGTTTGCTTGCAATAACCCATACCTTCCTCACCTGTGCAAGCATTGGCTATGCCAGCATTGATGATAACGGCATGCATATCATCAAAATGATCAATCAAGTACCTATCCCATAGGACAGGTGCTGCCTTTACAATATTAGTCGTAAACACTCCCGCAGCGACACATGGCTTTTCACTATAGATAATAGCCATATCGTTGCGATTCTTGTATTTGATACCAGCATTGACACCCGCTGCCTCAAAACCTTTTGCAGCTGTTATGCCACCTTCAATTTGTTTCATTATTCGTTAAATGCTATTATATTCTCTTCGTTGAGGGTAAAATCATAGTAGTTCAAGTCTGCGCGGGGCTTCCAGCCTATCTGGTGCCAAAAAGCATTACCAGCATCATTGGTTATGAAAGCAATCAGAGCAATCTTATTGATATGCTCTTCTTTTAAAGCCCTCATACAGAAAACAACCATATCTTTACCAATTCCCTGGCGGCGATATTCTTCCTGTACACAGACGTGATACATATAGCCGTATCTACCATCATGGCCACAAAGAATCGCCCCTACTATTTCGCCATCCTTTTCTGCAACCACACTAGTTGTTGGATTTCTTTTCAGGAAGGCTTCAACGCCTTCTCTCGAATCATCAACTTTTCTGATACCAAATCCCTTGATGCTTTTCCAGAGTGCATATACCCTATCATAGTCGCAAGGGGTCATCGTTCTTAACTCCATCTGCACAAATCAATTAACAAGGGAACATCGGTACTTGAAGAAGGCCAGTTTCCTCAGGTAAACCAAACATCAGGTTCATATTTTGGATAGCCTGACCGGCTGCACCCTTTACAAGATTATCCATCGCACCCATCATTATGATGCGGTTGGTACGCTCATCAATCCTGAAGTTAACATCCACATAGTTGCTACCATGAACATTTCTGGTCTCTGGGCATATATTCTTGTCTAGAACCCTTACGAATCTTTCACCCTCATAACAATCATCATAAAGTTTCTTCACTTCCTCATATGTGACAGGCTTTAATAAGTTAGCATATGCTGTAATCAAGATACCTCTATTCATAGGTACCAAATGAGGAGTGAAGTTAATCAGAACTTCTTTCCCTGCTATATAACTCAGTTGCTCTTCAATCTCCGGGGTGTGACGATGGACAGTCACTCCATATGCTTTAATGCTTTCATTAACCTCGCAATAAAGATTATCTACTTTAGCGCCTCTACCTGCCCCTGATGTTCCTGACTTTGCATCAATGATAATGCTCTTGGGATCAATTAGTCCTGCTTTCAAAACAGGCTGGATAGAGAGTGTAGAACAAGTAGGATAACAACCAGGATTGGCAACTAATCTTGCTTTCTTCACAGCCTCACGGTTAATCTCACACAAACCATAAACCGCTTCAGCGATAAACTGAGGGGATTTATGTTCTATTCCGTACCATTTCTCATAAACAGAAACATCCTTAATGCGGAAATCCGCACTCAAGTCGATTACTTTTATCTTCTTCAGCACATCCTCTGAAACAAGTGCTGCACAAAGACCTTGTGGAGTGGCCGTGAAAACCACGTCTACTTGTTCTACCAGTGCTTCCAAGTTATCATCTAAGCATTCTGCATCTACCAGCTGGAAGAAATTTCTATACACATCTGCGTATTTCTTCCCAATATAGCTATGAGAGCCATACCACTCAATCTTCACATCGCTGCGTTGAAGCAGCAACCTCACCAATTCACTGCCCGCATAACCTGTCGAGCCTATTATTCCAACTTTTATCATTACAACGTATAATATTAATTGCCTCTATTTAAGTATTATTGCGATACCTCCTTTCTAGGTGTGTTTTTCAGATTATTATATTACGTGATTGATTTTCGATTAATCAATGCAGTCCTCGATGGATTCAAAACCATATACACTTGGGATGCCGCATTTCAAAGGAACCTTCAGGTCTGGACTATCAGTAATAAGACGGTTTTCATCAGAAATAATCTTCTCTCCTCTTACCAGCTGTGCCCAATGAAGAATTTCATCAATTGTAGGGGTTTCTATACTCAGTTGCTCTGCCATCCATTTGGCAATACAATTTCCATAGTATATATCATCCAAGAAGAAACGGTGATTACGATCCACCTCCCATAACCCTTCTGTATTCTGAATCACTGGAGTACCAATTGAAACCAGCGTTTGCGATGTCACAAACGACTCCTTAATATCTGTATTCTGAGACTTGTAGGAGAAACGCTCCAAAGCAAGATAATCAAGCATGTAACGATAGTCCTTCTCTGGATGCATACTAATGATAGCTTCTCGTATCTTAGTGTAGTCGTCATCAAGTGCTGCTAACAGATTAGCAGAGACATCATCATAATCTTTGTAGAACCAAGGGACATCTTCCTTGTTCTCCCATGTGCGGCCATATACTTTATACAAACCCAGGCACCGAGAAGTATGGATGATTTGATTGTCGACGGAAAGGGTTAATGACAGAAAATTATCAGCATGCTCCACTTTGCCTTTGCCAAACCATTTATAGCAGATGTGTTCAAGCAATTCTTCGTCAATCTGCTTGAAATATTGTTTCGGATAGCAAGCAGCATAATTGGCGGCTTTACAGCCGTATGTAACACCTACGTGTCCATATTTAATAATACGGCAAATCCATGGGATGAGACCAAAGGCAAAGGTCACAACATTATCCAGCTTAAACTCTTGCTTAACTTCATCAACCATCCAATTCCAACCACCTTGGCCATATACAGTTCCAAGGAAAACAGTTTTCTCCTTATTAAGATAAGGAGCTATCTGATGTAAACATACACGATACTTATGGACGGGCATACAAAAAACCACATAGTCCGCATCTGGGAAAAGTTCTTTAGGCTCTGACGAAGCTTTAGCAATTGCACCACTATAGCGACCGAGCACTTTCCCTGATGGATCATGCCACTCCAAATCTATGGTTTTTGCCCACTGATCGGGGCGAGAAGTGTACATAGACACCTCAAAAATAGAATCCTTCAAAAAGGGAATCAGGGTGTGGGCGCTGCTACCGCCACCACAAACGACTAATTTCTTCATTTTATCTTTGTATTAATTATATTTACTATATCTTCGGCAACACGACCTTACTGCCCAAATACTCATAATAGCTATCTGTAAGATCTCCATAACCGGCTGTGAAAGTCATTTCACCAAAATATATCTTTCCTTCAATATTGTAGAAATCCACACGAACCTCTGGAATTCCGGCAGACAGGGCCTCAGCATATTTAATCATCTGTTCAAGGTTCTCGGGTTTTGGCAAATCTTCTTTATAGTAATCTGCTGCAAAGACAGAAGAAGATATATTCTTCCAATTCAAGTCGTAGATGGCTTGTTGGGTAAAGCCTGGCGCACGATCAAATACAACAAGAATGCATTCTGCCTTTCCGTTAAAACACCAAATCTTGTAATCAACTAGAGAATGTGGTGATAATTGTTTATACGCACCTTTCTCCTCAAGCAATTGCTCAGCCACAATACATGGTTTTATTCGCAAATAGTGTTTTTGAGAACCCATATAACCATAAGGATACTTAAACCATGACTTTATTTCTTTTTTAATACCATCAAGATCTGCCTTGTTCTTATTTTTGACGACCATTACAGAATGACAACCATTATTCGCCTTCAGGACAAACTGATTAGGTAAAGAAGTAAAGTCGATATCATCGACATTTTCCCAATGACCATATAACCCAGTTAATAAAGGCTCAAGACCTTTTTCTTTGACAAACTCTCTGACTCTATATTTGTCCGCACAACGAGTCCATAAATCTGTATTCGTGTTATATAAAAGCCAATAAGTTTTCTCCTGCAAATTTTTAGGGTTCTTCCAATCTATGCTTCTGTGAAAGAACTTGCGAAAAATATAACTTGCCCCCATCTTGGGACTAATTGTGTATAGGGCCTTAAAGAAATAGTGGCCGTACAATACTTTTTTTATCCACTGTGCCATATTAAAATCATTTAGATTATTGGAATGATGGTCCGTTATAATTCTCGATAAAAAATGTTTCGGCTTCAATAATGTCTTTTTTTCCGAAAGAATTCTTTGTATTAAAACCAATATTAAAACTTATCTTCTCTATCCAGTAGTTAATAAACCGAAGAGTCAATATAAAACAAAAATAGACTTTACGCCTAGCAAACTTGAATGAAAGTCGCCACAGTTCTTTTTTCTTCGGTCTGTGTACTATAGCTCCGGCTAAACCGTACTCGAAATCAATATCTTTAATTAATTCCTGATGATTTAAAAACTCCAATGTTTTTATGGCAGAATTAAGCCATGCATAATTACCACACCATAAAGGAGGAACTCGTTTGTCCCATATTTCAATGTCTTTTTGTGAAATGAAGGGCACATCTTCCAATGGCAGCACTCCGCCTCTTTTAACAACACCTCCGCCCGTCATCGCTGAAGAGCCAATAATTATAACAGGAAAGTTAAAACTCGCATACTCCTTTACGGCATAAGACATTACTAAAGAACCTGCTATATCTGGTGGAACACTCGGAAACAAAGTCCCATGCTTCTTATACAAATCTATCAATAATTGCCGTTCAACAATAGATTGATAGATATTTGGCATTGTCTTATTGAGTACCATGCCTTTTCTCGCTAATTCTTTTCTTTTTTTCTCAGAATTAAGAATTTCTATCATTCTACTCTTAACATGATAAATTCGGATCTTTCCTCCCCATACAAACCAAGCAGCCCCACTTACAGCCACTTTAAGCTCTTTCTCCTTCATCCATCTTACACAGCTCACGATATTCCTGCAAACACCATCATCATCTCCGATATAGCAAACATACTCACCAGAGGCATTCATAATACCACGCTCAGCATTACCGGACATGGTTAACTTGTCTGAGCTATAAAAGTACTTGATACATGGATTATCAAATCCTTTGAGATAATCAAGCATTTCTGCATTATCGTCCGAGTTATCCTGAATGACAAGTTCCAACTCCGGCAACTGAAAATTATCTATAAGCTTTATCAGATACTTTAGATACTTGTACCTGTTTTTGGTAGGCACTACAACGCTAACCAGATAACTCATATACTACAGGTTATAATGAGGATATAAATCCTTATGTTTATAAATCCACTCTGCCATTTCAGCTACCATCTGCTCGTAATCGGGAATACGGTAGTTGAAATCCCAATTGGTACGCTTCAGGCTCTTGTCTGCATTCACGCCCTCCACTGGATTAATCTGAACACGACCTCCACGGAGATACTTGTTGAACATTTTCAGAAGTTCATATTTGGAGATATCCGTATCCGGAACGGCATTCACCAAACCATGAGCACGTTCTTTAGCGGCAGCTTCCATGGTCTTTGCCAACTGATAGGTACACTGGCCAGTCCACATGGCCTTGGTATAACCGTTCACTACCGGGTTTTCTCCAGTAGTGTTATTCATAAACCAGTTCAAAAGTCCAATACCCTTAGGATTAATGTCTGCTCCTACGATGGAATTTCTCAGGGATAGATTCTTCTCGTCATCTAGTTCACCAAGTGCCTTACTACGGTCGTAGAAGGTTTCGCCATCACGAAGGTCGTGTTCGGTATACCTACCCTTCTTGCCTGAAAACACGCAATCAGTGGTCATGTGAATCACCTGGGTATCTGTGCCCTCTGTAGTCTTGGCCAGGAAATGAGGAAAGTAGCTGTTCAGGAAAGCTGCCAACGCATGATTATTCTCTGCAAACTGGTTCAGTACGCCAATGCAGTTAATAACAGTATCATACTTGCCTTCCTTGATAACTCTTGCTATTGTTTCTGTATCAAAAGCATTGCCGGCAAAACTCTTGATTAATTTGCTCTCTTGAAGGTCAAAGCCGTAGACTTCATGACCTTGCTCCTGAAGGTATAGGCTGATGGTATGACCTGCCATACCATTGCAACCACATATAAAGAATTTCATATAGCTTTTCGATTTAATTATTCAGAACGTATTTCTTTAGCGTGAACACGAGGCTGTAATCCAAGGTCTTCACGAATGAAGGTAAGTTTAAGAAGCAACTCTTTCATTTCCTCAACAGTCAAACGTTTAGTGTTGTGACTATGGTACTCTTCCATCTTGTCAATTTCAGGATTTCCACCTTCCACCTTATCATAGTTCAAATCGCGTGCATCGCAAGGAATACGGTAATAGTTGCCCATATCAATAGCTCGTGCCATTTCCTCACGTGTCACCAGAGTTTCGTATAGTTTCTCGCCATGACGAGTACCAATAACCTTAACCTCAGTCTCTCCATACTTAGGATCAATCTTAGCGTAGGTCTGTTTCAATGCCTCTGCCAGCACATCAAGAGTGGCCGCAGGAGCTTTCTGAACGAAGAGGTCACCATTATGACCATGCTCAAAGGCATAGATAACCAAATCAACAGCATCGTTGAGCGTCATCATAAAGCGACTCATGTTCGGGTCAGTAATGGTTATAGGCTTGCCCTGTTCCATTTGATCAACCCAAAGAGGAATCACAGAACCACGACTAGCCATCACATTACCGTAGCGGGTGCAGCAGATAGTGGTTTGAGCATTGTCGCCAAGTTGCCGTGCTTTAGCGGTTGCCACCTTCTCCATCATAGCCTTGCTGATACCCATTGCATTTACAGGGTATGCTGCCTTGTCAGTTGAAAGCACCACAATGTTCTTCACTCCGTGAGCAATTGCAGACTCGAGTACATTGTTGGTACCAATAATATTGGTCTCAACAGCCTGCATAGGAAAGAATTCACAACTTGGCACCTGCTTCAATGCAGCAGCAGAGAATATGTAATCCACACCTCCACGCATAGCGATATCTATGCTTTGACGGTTACGCACATCACCAATGTAGAACTTCACCTTCCCGGCCTGCTCAGGATAACGTTCTTGCAGGTGATGACGCATGTCATCTTGCTTTTTCTCATCACGACTGAAGATACGAATCTCCTTAATATCACTGTCAAGAAAACGCTTCAGAACCATGTTGCCGAAGCTGCCTGTTCCTCCAGTAATCAGGAGGGTCTTGTCTTTAAATATTGACATATTATTGATTATTAATTAACTCATTATACAACTTAATATACTCCTCCACCATGTGAGACAATAGGAACTTTTTGTTTATTATCTCTATCGCACGTCGTCCCATTTGATTGCATTCTTCTGGATTATCAATTAGGTATTCTATTTTTTGAGCCATTGACTCATCATCTCCCGGTTTTACCAAAAAACCATTTTCTCCTGAAAAAACAATTTCATTAGTTCCCCCTCCTTCAGTTGCTATCACAGGCTTACCATCGGCAAGTGATTCCATAATAGAATTAGAGACCCCCTCTTCATACTTTGAGCAAAGAATGCATAATGTGGAAATATGAATAATACTTTCAACATCATTCCGATAACCAAGAAAAATAATGTTTGGAATTGACTTATCTTTAACGAATCTTCGATAATATTCTAACTGAGGACCGTCTCCCAACATCAGTATAACAATATTTTTCCCATTGTCGCCCAAACGAGATGCAACTCTCACTAGCATTTCTATATCCTTCTGAGGTGACACTCGCGATGCCATACTAACAATCGCTTGATTAGCAAGGCCCAACTCCCTTCTAAGATCATCTTCAGCCCTAAGGTTATGTTGACGAGAAAAATCATATCCATTGTATATTACTCTTGATTTCTTATCTGGAGTTTGTTTTGCCTTAAGCCCTGAGTGGGAATTGGAAACAATAACATCACTTAACCAGAAGGACAATCTTTCAATATAGAATTGAGAGGTTTTATATGAAAGTTTGTGAGAAGATGTGATGGTGCCACAAATATATTTAAAACTTGAAAAGGGTGCGAGAATATTTAGGTAATACGCTTGATGAAGAGACCAACAGTGTACAATATCTGGGTTTATCTCTTTCAACAAGTTTCTAAACTCTATGAAAAATGTATACTTTTTCACATTTTTATTCAAATAGAAAAACTTTGCTTTGGTATTTAGAACCTCTTTAAATGCAATGTCTCTATCTGTTAAAAAAACATACACCTCGCAATCTTGGTATTTGTCTAAACCTATTATTAATTGAGATAGACGTCGTTGAGCGCCACCAAGTTTTAAATCATTATTGCAAAATACAATCTTCATATTTATTTATTTTGATAACCGCAATAAGCCATATATGCCAAACCACATGAATACATTCCATAATAAGAAACTCTTGTCACAAAACATGTAAAGAGCATTGCCAACATAAATAAGAGGCATAATGTACTCAGAGATTTCCAATAGGGAGAAACTTCACGTCTAGTTATTATTAAACCTTTAGAAATAGATATATATAAAGAATAATATAAAACGAAAGCTATACCACCCAGTTCCAGTAATTGAATTAAATATTCTGAATGCAAAACTGTTATCGCACCTGGAACAGTATCAAGGTAACTGCCCATCCCTATACCAAATATATAATTCTCTTGAATCACAGGAATGGCAGTAAAATACTGATATCCTCTATCACCAAACACATCCCAAATAGTTCCAGTATATAATCCAAATTCTTCAGCTTGTGAAGAAACATCCAATATTCTTTCTCCCATTGCAGTGTTTTTCAATACAAACATAACAGCAAAACCACCAAGGATAAGGGCAAAAGATCTCCACAACCAGACATTCTTTTTCTCATTACCAACAAATACAAAATACAACGCAACAAAGAACACTATCGCAAAGGCAGTTCGTGAACCGGAAAGAAGCACTGTGAGTATTGGGATTATCAATAGTGCAATATATGATGGAAACTTTATTCTAGATCGAACAAAAAGAATAGTTATATAGAAAACTATTAGCGATGCTCTAATACCCAATGCATTTGCATTAATGAGTTCTCCACCAAGCCTTTCATCGTCGGCCACTCCACCCGAAACACCACCTCTAGTACTGAAGAACCCAAAAACGACAAAGATATATAATGCCGCAATTATCCATTTCAAGGCTTTATCTTCATCTTTATAAAATGAATAAAAACATACAATGAAAACAATGTATGATGGCCCAAAAGTCAAAAACATTTGTACAGGAGATTGGTACCCGCCATATCCTAATAGTAGACTTCTGATGAATACATAAGCCGCCCATAATGTATAAAATAAAGCCGGTTTTGAGAAGACACGCTTTGAATCAACAGCAACAACATAGAACAAAGAAAACACAGCACTAAAAAAACGAAGATATACCATTAGAGAATGAGGAAGATTCCATACCGAAAAAAGTGGTTGCAGTATCTCAATCACTACAGTTAATAAGATTATATTGCCCACGGAGCGTTTATTCTGTATAGCCACAACCATAATATATTACTTAAATATTTTCTTGCGAACCACGTCTATCATCTTATAATATATCTCATTCTTGTACCTTTTCCCGACCATAATAGGAAAAGCAAAAAACAATAATCCCACAAGGATAACATATACTCCCGCTTGAATACAGTTCCCTATAATTGTATTAGGGAGCATAAGCTGAGTGGCAATATAGGCAGGTATAAGTATCAGGATGAATTGCCATGACGACAAAATTGTTTTTATAGCATCATTTCGGTTAAATCCTATAAAACTTGACACATAAAATAGTTTTATTATCACCATTATAAAATTAGCAGCTATTACAGCTACCGCAACACCGTGCATACCCCATTGAGCACCAATCGCCAAACCAGCTACGGTTATCAACAACTGTACAACACGAAAATAAAACTGAGCTTTCGTCTTTCCTATGCTGCGTATAAAACAATCCATTAATCTGCCATCAACATTTAAAATGAGATAAAATGAAAAAATCTGAACAAGCAATTTTAATGACAGCCACTCTTGACCAAAGAAAATCCGAATAACAAGCTCACTATTAAATATAAAAGAAGTGCCTATTACCATTCCAAATATATTCAAATAATATAGTGACTTACTCAAAGCATTTTGTAAGCTTTGTTTGTTATCTTGAACATCAGATAATACAGGGAATAATGCTGTATCAAATATTCCATTTAGTTTACCGGCAATTTTAGTGATGAACTCCTTAGGACGATTATAAGCACCTAGTGCTTCGACGGAAAGCAATCTCGTCATCATTAATTTGTCCACCTGTTGTGAAAGGTTACGAACAACTGAACTTGCCATCAACCATCCACTAAAACCGAAAATATCCTTAAAGGACTGTTTGTCTAGTTCGAGTCTAAACCCTGTGTGTGCATAAAAATAAGATAGAATTAGAGTTACAATGGTTACCAATGTTGCTCTTGCAATTATCGCATAATAACCGAACCCTCTAAGAGCCAACAATATCTCTACTGTTATCGAGACCATAAAAGCGATTAGATTAATCAACCCTACTTTTAAGAATTCTAAGCGCTTATACATAATGCTGATATTGACAGACACCAAACAATGACCAAGTATCGTAATTGACATCAAGATCAATGGAAATGTCATTTTGGGAGTATCAACAACAGCAATAGATAATGGACGTGACAACACACATAGCAGAAGGGACAAAAAGAGGCCTACAATCAAACTGAGGGTAAAGGCATTATTTACATAATGTGAATCTGGGTTTTTCTTTTGTATTAAAGCAGAACCTATTCCTGTTTCGGAAAAACTTTGAAAAATCATAGTTACTGCCGTAATTGCTGCATAATAACCAAAATCTTCCTTTGTCAGCAATCGAGACATCACGGAAAAACCAATAACCTCGGCCACTCCCAAAACTAAGGTGACGATGGTCTGAGAAGACATTCCCTTGATTGCCTTACCAGTATTTGATTGTTTTATATCTTTCATTAAATAACGTTTCTTTTTACAAAAGCAAAAAACAAACGTCTCTGCTCTGAAAGTTTTTTGTCGACCTCTGAATATTCTATAGGAGACATATAAGCATCATAATCTTCCACAAATTCCTCATAGCTTAAAGCTATTCTGTTTTTCAACCCTAGAAGGGTCAATAACGATTCTATGCGGCTAAACCGCTCTTTATGTGCCATAACGGCCACAAATTGTCTATGATTAAGAAGACTGAAAACTATCCCATGAAAGGAATCTGTAACTACACATCTTGAGTGTGCAATATAGTTCAACCAATCTTTAGGCCCCATAAAGAAGGGGTGTGTTGATAAATACTTATGTCTGTCTTTTCTATTAACAACCCCTACACGTCTAGCTTTTGCACCTGTCTGTTTACAAATATAATCTACTATTCCTTTCGCATATCCTTCACTTTTAAACGAGTAAAAAAGGACCTCATTCTTTTCTTTGATTTTATTATTAATAAAAGGAGAGAAATCACCAAGAGCTAGTGTAGGATCTACAAGATGTGCAGCTTCAATTCCAAATGTTTCGTTACAAATTGCCACACCAGTTTCCTCCCTCACGGAAATAGCTTTGAATTTATTAAGAGCTTTCGATACTATTGCGGTGTCATTTTCATTAGCCTCCCAGTAATCAGTAGCGAAACTTGAAGACAAGGAGATTCTCTTATATGTATCAGGAACAGCGACTAAAAAATAATCGTAAAACAAAGATTTAGTAACTGCTTTATTCCAGACTTGATCACTTCCTACAATAATATAGTCCGCTTCCGGTATATGATAATCTGCTAGTTTAGAAAATGATTGTGTTAAATTACTTAAAAAACGCTTTCTAAATAAGGCGAATTTTATTTTTGAAGGAATCTGAAGGAAACCCTTTATCTGACATAATTCTTTGCCGTAATTCCTATCAGTCAAATTCAATACGGTAACGTTATGTCCGCACTGCTTTAATATTTCACATGTGGCGTATGCTTGATATACAGTGCCACAATTATCATTGAAATGACGGGTTAATAAAAGAACATTTGCCATATTAAAATTATATGATTGTAACTATTTGTTCTTCTAGTTTTTTCTCACTACGACACACCTTAAATTTATCAGGAACCATACCACATGATAGTAAGCAACATACAGTCTCAGAATCTCTTATTGGGATAATTCTACGAATCTCATTATCACTATCACTATCCACACACCAATTTAATATACAAGCTCCTATTGAATTATAATGTAATGCGTATGCTAAATTCATTGTAAAAATGCCTCCATCAATAAATGCACAATTCCTCTCCTGAGGCAAATAGCATCCTAAATAACTGCATACAACTATTAATTTATCAACAACTTGACCAAATCCACGGTTTCCTTTTTGAATAGAAATAACATCTTGAATCTTTTTCTTGTCAGATACTATATATAATCTCACGGGCTGACGATTGCAAGCTGATGGTGCATTTTGAGCCAATTTTACTGAATCTATAATACCCTTCATAGGCACAGTATCACCTGTATAATATCTACAACTGTGACGACTATTAGAAAAGGATGGAAAAGGAGCTTCCCTATTATAGAAAAACGAATCTGAAGTACAATCTATCTGTATCGATTTAGAACTGATACCATTAAAAAGATTTAGAAATCGATCGATGTTTTTAGCAATATCTTCAGGCAATGCATAACCTGCCTCATCATGAATGGTTTTGTAATCAGAAATCGTTTGAGCTATGTGTTGGATTTGTACGTCTTCAATCCCATATTGTTTAACATATGCAATACATTCTGGCAAATACTTTTCTAATTTCTTATATCCAAAACCATAACGAAAATCAGGCATTGTAAAACCTTTTTCAATAGAATGAACGGCCATCGTCAATAGACCTATCTTCGTCTCTTGTTCGTTGCTTCCATACGTAGCTTTAAAGAATCTTTTTGCATCTTGCAAATAATACTCTTTAAGCTTCTTCCATGAAAGCAATCTCCTTCTATAAGACAAAAGATTCTTTGGAATTATCTTTGATAAATATAATTTCATCCTTTATTATGTTATAAACAAGTAATCACTAAAAAAACTATAGTCTACCGTCCACGATTGCTCTATCAAGCGTACATTTTACATCGAAGATAACGTGTTTCTCTTTTAACAGAGCAGGCACATCCAATCCATCAAACTTCTTATGAGCAACGGCAGCGATAGCAGCATCAAACTTCTGAATCGGAAGATCGTTCACCACCTTGATACCGTACTCATGTTCCACAATGGCAGGATTTGCCCAAGGATCGTAAACGGTAATATTGAGGTTATACTCCTTCAAAGACTTGTAGATATCAATCACCTTAGTGTTGCGCACGTCCGGGCAGTTCTCCTTGAAGGTGAAGCCAAGAATGATGATATTGCTATTCAGCACCTGTATACCCTTCTTCAGCATCAACTTGATGGTCTCCGTAGCGACATACTCACCCATACCATCGTTCATACGGCGTCCAGCAAGAATAATCTCAGGGTTGTAGCCGTGACGTTGTGCGCACTGTGCCAGATAATAAGGATCAACACCAATGCAGTGGCCTCCGACCAGACCGGGACGGAAAGGAAGGAAGTTCCACTTGGTACCAGCAGCTTCCAACACATCGAGGGTATCAATACCCATCTTGTTGAAGATCTTGGAGAGCTCGTTTACGAAAGCAATGTTGATGTCACGCTGGCTGTTCTCAATAACCTTGGCAGCTTCTGCAACCTTAATGGTAGGTGCAAGGTGAGTACCGGCAGTAATAACAGAACTATAAACATCGTTGACATATTTACCAATCTCGGGAGTAGAACCAGAGGTCACTTTCTTGATATGCTCTACGGTATGCTGCTTGTCACCCGGGTTGATGCGCTCAGGGCTGTAACCACCATAGAAGTCAACGTTCATCTTGAGGCCGGAAACCTTCTCAACAACAGGAATACATTCATCCTCAGTTACGCCAGGATAAACTGTGGATTCATAAACCACCACATCACCCTCGTTGATTACTTTACCAACTGTTGTAGATGCACCAACGAGAGGAGTCAGATCGGGATTGTTGTCTGCATCCACAGGTGTCGGAACGGCCACAATGTAGAAGTTGCAGTCCTTAATCTTCTCAATATCACTAGTACAGATGAATCCATGATTCTTAATAGCATCCTGAAGAATGTCATCCGCAACCTCAAGTGTAGCATCGTGGCCAGCCATCAGTGCGTCACAACGCTTCTGGTTCATATCAAAACCCACTGTGGGGTACTTTGTTGAAAACAGGCGAGCCAGGGGCAGGCCAACGTAACCTAAACCGATTACACAAATCTTAGTATCTTTCATATTTGTTATTATTCTTTATAAATTTACTTTGTACCATTCAATAGCTTCGGCAAGACCTTTTGCAAAATCATATTGAGGATCATAGCCCAAGAGTTGTTTTGCCTTAGAAATGTCTGCATTGCTATGCTTGATGTCACCGACACGGTCCGGGCCAAAATGAGGTTCTATATTCTTGCCTAAAGCCTTGGTCAAGTCATAGTAAATATCAATCAGATATTCACGACCACCGTATGCCACATTGAAAGCTTCTCCACTGGCCTCATCCGGAGCCAAGCAAGCCTTGAGATTGGCTTCAATTACATTCTCAACATAAGTAAAGTCACGGCTTTGTTTTCCGTCTCCATTAATCGTAGGACGTTCATCGTTCAACAATTGTTTTATGAACTTGGGAATCACGGCAGCGTATGCTCCGTGAGGATCTTGGCGACGGCCAAATACATTGAAGTAGCGAAGGCCAATGGTCTTGAGACCATAATGCCTGCTATATTGCTTTGCCCACTCTTCGTCGGCACGTTTGGTGAGTGCATAAGGGCTAAGAAGATTACCCTCAACACCTTCTTTCTTGGGCAGATGAGCTTCGTCACCATAAACGGAAGAGCTGGATGCATACACAAATGTTTTTACACCATTCTGTCGTGCAGCTTCCATCATGTTCAACGTTCCCTGAATGTTGTTGGCGCAATAGAATAGTGGCATTTCAATAGAGCGAGGCACACTACCCCAGGCAGCTTCATTGAGGACATAATCTACACTTTCACAAGCCTTCATACACGTATCAAGGTCTTTGATATCACCTTTGATAAACTCGTAGTTTGGATTGCCTGCAAGCAAATCTACATTTGCCTGCTTACCTGTACTCAAGTCATCAAGGCATCTTACCATGTGCCCCATATTTAGTATAGCCTCACAAAGGTTCGAGCCAATAAATCCAGCACCACCAGTCACCAAGAACAAACTATCCTTGGGAAAATGTAATTCTTTGTATGTCATATTGTCGTTTTATAATCAATTATCCATTATCTTCTTCACCTGTCCATTTGTACATCCTCGTGTACTCTACCCGGGTTTCGAATTCACGTTTATCATCATATAACAGTTGATAGAGCAAGCGGCCTGAAGCCTTTCCTGCTTCCTCTACTACATATTCATTATTAGCGTCACCACCATTTTTGTATTACTCAAAAAAAAGCCATCATCGGTGTGTCCTACCATTGCTGCTCGCTTATTCCATGCACCGCACGGGGAGCAGATAAATCATTTGAGTTGATGTATGACATCGTTATGGTTAAAATAGTGACTTTTAATAATCCAACTTACATTGCATCTTGACGAACAAAGTCAGCAAGAGAGATAGATGCTTGTGCTGTAGAAAACACCGGGCGCACGTATGGTACGTTTCGTACATTCTTTACGTACTTCACATATTTTACACACTTTACAGGTTCTACATACGTTACCAAGGGGCATGTTTGCTTTGTGTAGCCAACTCTGTATCCATTAACATCATATACTATCCCCTGATGGAACCATCCTATATGATGTCCTTTCCATCCATAGATTTTGTCATCAAGGATATAACACACAGCATGTCCATCCCACGTATAGATAGAATGCTCAGCATCATCAGCAATATAGGCTACAGGGCGCCCATCACGTTCATATAATGTTATTTCCATATTCTTTGTTTTTTATCTCTCCTGCGTCTTCATCATCACTGTTATCTCAAATATTGGTGCTTGTTAACACCATATCGGGTATGCTTCCAATGTAGTCCACAAAGTTGTCATGCCAGTTGGCTATGTATTGGTGTTGAAAGATGGTAGGCATAATGAAAACAAGTTACTTCCGTTTGTTATTAAAGAAAGATGTCAGACAATAATCGTGTTATGTACTACTTTATTAAAGTAATAAGATTTCTATAAAACGTTGAGAAATCCTTCCCCTCGTCAGACTTCATGAAAACGCCAATCTCAACACGGTTCTTCCCCTTCCGAAGATTGTTCGCTATCTGTATTCTATTCACGCCATTCCTGACATCATATGTCTGACCAAAGTATTGATATAACTCACCTTTTTCATTTGTAGCGCAAATTGTCAGATATATATGGCTTAATAAATCAGATGGTTGTAGCAATCTGATTTCAAAAACCAATGGATGATCATCGGCTTTTGGAATAGTCTTCAATTCAAAGAAAGAGCCACCATCACTGATAGTATATCCTTTTTTATAAAAACCTTTTTTCTCAACAACCCTATTACCATAAGATGAGCTACCAATTACTCTTCCCTGATTGGAGTTAATCAATGTACTACTATCAATTGTATTTACTGATGAAGGAACTTCCTCCACCACAAATCTATTACTTGATTGAGTCGTAGATTCCGGTAAAACAATCCTTATATTATTATTCTTCGGAACGATTTCACGTATTGTTTTATTCAATTCTGTTATCGCATTATACATCAGAGAATCATCCCTATTCTGGGGAGTACCGGCTTCTACAATTCGCAAAGTATCACTAATTATAACCCTATTCTCCTCTGGAGAGATAATGTGAATAGCCTTGGTTACAAATAATGTCACAACGGTTGTTAGCACAGTTGTAACTATAGTAATAAGGACGGTCCCTCCAAAACCTTTCCAAAAACTCTTTTCAGAATCCTTACTCATTTCCATTCACCTCCCGACAATCTATCAAACCACATCACAACGTGACAGCCTTCATCATCCACGCTGTTTTATTCCTGCTCCACCCAAATCAACTTCCCAACATCATATCCTCTTCTCGTTACCTCATTCAAAATCGTCTCCTTCACTTCATCTGAAATTTTCGGCGTTCTTGCTAATATCCACAAATAACTTTCATCACTGCCGCCAACTAAAACCCATTGATAATCTTCGTCTAAGAGCATTATGCGATAGTCACCATAGAATGGACCAAAGAACGAAACTCTCAGAATTCTTGGAGTATCAGTAAACTTTGCTTTGCCTCTGGCTTCACTCGGTTTGCCGTCTTTGATGCCAGTGTTCAAAACCGCAACTTTGCCGTCTTCACGCAAAGAATAATTTGCTTTGCAGAATTGGATGCCACGCTCAAATTTATGGTCAAAGCGGGCTATCTCATACCAAGTGCCAAGATATTTGTCAAGATTCAAATCGCCAGAGACTGAATTGTCTACCTTGGTCTGGGCTTTGCAGCCAGTGAAAAAGCAGAAGCACATAATCAATAGGGTTAATAATTTTTTCATAATCTTTATATTGTTTGTTTAAATTCTTATATATGATACACCCCCTCAAGCGGGCAAATATTGTGGCAATCCAAAATCACCTTACCCTTCAGTTTATCCCAGTTCTGCTTAATATGATCATGCTTCACCATAATCACCACCATATCCACCTCATTGAGGAACTGGTCGAAGTCCAGAATCTGGTTCTTCACAATCTCCTTCTGAGTGAAGAAGGGATCAAAAGTCTTCAGCGGACGGGCCAAGTGGCGCTCCTGAATATCCAACATCTGGAGAGTGGGGCTTTCACGGATATCATCCACATTCTCCTTATATGTAATACCATACAAGCCAACACGACGGTTATCAGTGATATTGTGTTCTTTCATAATCTCATATATGCGCTCAAGAACAAAAACAGGTTGGCTGTCGTTTGTTTTCATAGATTCATCAATAACCTTTGCCAACTGTGGATAATCACCGACGAGGAACCATGGGTCGACAGAGATGCAGTGGCCACCAACACCCGGACCTGGCTGAAGGATATTAACACGTGGGTGCATATTGCAGATGCGGATAATCTCATACACATCCATGTTATCGTGACGGCAAATACGGCTCAGCTCGTTGGCAAAAGCGATATTCACAGCACGATATGTATTCTCCACAACTTTTGTCATCTCAGCAGTGCGGATGTCGGTAACAACTATCTCTCCTTGGCAGAACGAGGCATAGTATTTCTTGACTTTCTCTCCAATTTCACGATTGTCAGCACCGATAGTACGATTGTTGTGGAGTAATTCATATACCATGTTGCCTGGAATAATTCTTTCTGGAGCATGAACAAGATTAATATCTACGCCAATCTTAAAGCCGTTAGCCTCCACGACTGGACGTACGAACTTGTCCATTGTACCTGGTGAAACAGTCGATTCCACAACCACTGTTGCGCCTTTCGGACATACCTTCATAACTTCCTTAACCGCTGCAACCACGTAGCAGGCATCCACTTTCTTTGAAAATTTGTCGTATGGAGTAGGTACACTCACAATGTACATATCAGTCTTCTGATATTCTGTGGTAAACTTTATGCCTTTTGCCAAAGCTGCTTGGAATAACTCATCCAAACCATCTTCTTTAAAAGTGGTTTTACCAGCATTCAAAGTAGCCACGAGTTCCTTGTTATAGTCTGTTCCAATGACCTCCACACCATGTGAAGCCATCATCAATGCTGTGGGCAGTCCAATGTAGCCCAGTCCAATTACGTTAATCATATTGATGTATGTTATATTATCTATTCTCTTGTTATACTTCGTATCTATCCACGGTTTCGCCATTGAGTGCTCTCACAATACGGTCGCAGGCTTTGCCATCACCGTATGGATTCACCGCCTTGCTCATGCGTTCGTAGGCTGCGGGATCATCCAGCAGGGTCGATACCTCGCTCACAATCAGGTCGTGGTTGGTTCCTACCAAATGCACCGTACCGCTCTTCAACGCCTCGGGACGCTCGGTAGTGTCACGCATCACAAGTACTGGCTTTCCAAGACCAGGAGCTTCTTCCTGAATACCGCCAGAGTCGGTAAGAACAACTGTCGATTTTTCCATCAGATACACAAATTCCAGATATTGCAGCGGCTCAATGAAGAAGAAGTTCTTGTACACCGTTAGGTCCTCACCGAATACCTCATGAATAGGCTTTCGGACATTGGGGTTTAGGTGCATAGGATACACGAAATCGACATCAGGATATTTTTCTGAGAGGTCTTTCATGGCGGTCACCATGCTGATAAATCCCTCTCCAAAGTTCTCGCGACGATGTCCAGTAATTAATACCAGTTTTTTACCATTATCAAGTCTTGTCATTTCATATCCAGCATCAGCAAGAATCTTGATCTGCTCATTTGCAAGATTCTTGTCGCTTTTCAACTTATCCACCACCATATGCAACGCATCTATCACGGTATTGCCAGTGACATAAATCTTACCCCATGCTTTTTCTTCCTTAAGATTACTCTCAGAAAGTGGTGTTGGAGCAAAATTATATTCTGAAATCCTACCTGTTATCTGCCTATTCATCTCCTCCGGCCAAGGACTATATATATTATGTGTACGCAATCCTGCCTCAACATGTCCCACAGGAATCTGCTGATAGAATGCAGCCAGAGCGGCAGCCGTACTGGTTGTGGTATCACCATGCACCAGCACCACATCCGGCTTGCACTGGGCGAACACATCCCTCATACCCGTCAGCACGCGTGCGGTCACATCATAGAGATCCTGCCCCTGCTTCATGATATTGAGGTCGTAATCCGGCTTCACGTCAAAGATAGTCAGCACCTGATCCAGCATCTCTCTATGCTGTCCAGTGACGCAAACTATTGTTTCAAACTCCTTCGAATATTTCTGGAACTCTTTTACTAATGGGCACATTTTAATCGCTTCGGGACGAGTTCCGAAGACAAGCATAACTTTTTTCATATTATCTAATCGACTATTAGAACTATCTTCTATTTTCTTTATGTAATACTAACCAGAACATTGCGAACTTGCAATATTAAAGTTTAGCACAGAATACTTTTAATATCCTTCTGGATTGTTCTTTTGCCAATTCCAACTATCGCGAACCATCTCGTCAATCCCATATTGTGCTTCCCATCCAAGTTCAACTTTTGCTTTTGCTGGATTACAATAACAAGCGGCAATATCACCAGCTCGACGAGGCTTGATGCTATATGGAACATCTACACCATTTACACGAATAAATGCCTTAACCATATCCAAAACGCTGTAGCCATTACCCGTGCCGACATTATAAATCCCTATTCCACAATGCTTTTCTATAGCTTTAAGAGCACAAACATGAGCATCAGCAAGGTCACAAACATGGATATAGTCTCTTACGCCTGTTCCATCATGTGTAGGGTAGTCATTACCAAACACACCCAATTCCTTACGTTTTCCAACTGCAACTTGGGTAATATATGGCATCAGGTTATTGGGAATCCCATTAGGGTTTTCGCCTATCTTACCACTAGGGTGTGCTCCAACAGGGTTGAAATAACGTAGCAAAACGACATCCCATTTCGGATCAGCTTTCTGCATATCCATTAACACCTGCTCCAACATACTCTTAGTCCATCCATAAGGATTGGTGCATTGTCCCTTGGGGCAGTTTTCTGTAATAGGAATCTCAGCAGGGTCGCCGTACACCGTTGCGCTTGAACTAAAGATGATGTTCTTACAGTTATGCTTACGCATTACGTCAACAAGTGTTAAGGTTCCGCCGATGTTGTTATCATAATACTCCCATGGTTTCTCCACACTCTCACCAACAGCCTTAAGGCCTGCAAAATGAATACAAGCATCCAGTTTATGGGCAGCAAAGACCTTTTCAAGGCCTTCTCTATCACGAATATCAACTTGATAGAAAGAAATTTCTGGTATACCAATAATCTCAGCAATGCGTTTGAGAGCTATCGGATTACTATTGCTTAAATTGTCAACTACTACAGCAGTATGTCCCGCCTTATAAAGTTCTACCAATGTGTGGGAGCCAATAAAACCGGCTCCTCCGGTAACAAGTATATTCATGTTTTATTTTTATTTCAAAAAGAAGGCAAAACCCGCTGGATATTGAACCATTTTTGAGAGACCCGCGGGCTGATCTGCCATTTATATCTGGGGCATTCAGGCTGTGCGGAAGTCCTTTCTGCCCTATCGCGGCTCCGCTAGCGCATAAGAGCGGGAACCGTATGATTATCCGTTTGCTATAAGTCGTTCCAATCTATTCTCTTCCTTCTTGATATCATTAACCTGTTCTGCACGCTCACTCAATACATGGCTAATTACAGAAAAACATTTGTCAATATCCTGAAGATCACTATCGGTAAAAGTGACAAGCGTCACGCCATAACGCTCCAAATACTCATTACGCTTGTGCATTTCTTTTTCCCATTTCTCCTTCAGTTCTTCATTCACTTCCGTTTGTTTCTTGTCCTTGATACCACTTACGCTCATATGGGATGAGGAGGGGCTCAGTTCAAATCCAACGAACTTGAATGTATATGGGTTCAGAACTGTGAAGTCCACCCTGTACTTGCACTTCTTTTCCAGACCCTCATACCTAAACTCCGGTATCAAGAATGGCTCAGACAAAATATCTTTTGAGTTGAGTAAATAATCAATATATCGGGCATACACTTCTTTTTCGTATGGTGATTTTGAAAGTCGCTTCAATATCTTTTGGTACAGTTTGAGAAACTCTTCTACATCAGAGAAACGGTAGAATGAGTCATCTTCTGGGTCATACAAGCCTGTATACATAATATGACCTATTGTCCAATAGTTATAGCTTGCTCGTCTTATTTCGCTCCTATCAATTCGTATGCTCCTGTCAGGACAAATAGCAGGAGCAATGAACAGGCCAAATACAACGTCGTTCCCGAACCATATCTTCCACAAGGATTCTTCAGGTTTGTTTCGAACACGTGCAAGGTAGTTTTTGATAAAGTTTCGTTCCAAAAACAACTCAGTGTATTCCTTGATGTCTTTATCAGAGAACAATGTCAGTAAATCTGAAAGAGATCCCCCCTCATGGAGTTTTACTCCATTCCTCTCACAGCGATTGTTAAACTCATTGAGCCACACACTATAGAACTCCTGAAAGTTGATAAAAGTGTCGTTTACACAGTCTGTAAAGGTATTGTTCTTGCCACCTATCTTGCCATGCAAAGAAGAAATAGCAACATTAAAACCAAGCAATTCGCTTGCGCGCTCTAATACATTCTCACGTCTTGATGCCAACTCTTCATCCAATTGCGCAATCAGTTCCTTTCGCTGTTCCTCATCAGTCAACAGTACCTTTTTGCTCATACCCTTCTCTCCTTTTAGTCGTCTGAGTTAACAAATCGCTTAAACTCTTCTTCGCACTGATCACATAACCCGTAAGAATTCACCACCGCACGTTCTCCACAACGATCACAAGTGTCATAATCCTGCAAATCAATGTACGGTTCCAGATTGATCGGGGTATCTATTTCCCCTCCTTCAATCTCTATATCTTGATAATTGAATGCACCCATCGGATACTCCCATACTCGAAGTGTAAGGTCTATCTGGCTTTGACAATTAGGACATTCGCAGGTTTCTTGTGAATCATACTCCATTTCATATCCCATACCTCTGTCATCAACAACGCCTCCTTCCCATTCAAAATTCATTTCGCCGGCATCAAATGAGAACAATTCTCCGCACTTGTCACAACGAATCAGAATAGCATCGCCAGTATAGCGTTGACGAATCTTCCGCTCACGTTCCAAACGAGCGAGAACGTCTCGTACAATTCCTAACTGGCCAAAGAAAGCTATTTCTTGCTGCTTGGGCTGGTAGGTCTTTTCAAGTTTGGATATGAAAGATGACGTGCTATAGAACCAAATTGATTGACCTGTTTCCTCTTCAAACTCTGCCAGAAGTTCACGGCGTGGGTTTCCCAATTCCTCAGGTAGAGGATTCTCCTCTCTCTTCTTGGATTTCTTTTCGTCTTTCTGAATATCCTTAACGCCCTCTGCGCAGTCGTCTTTTCTTTCGGGCTTATCCTCGCAAACCATCGACCAGTCGGGCTTGGCATCATTGGTAACAAAAATGACATCACACTTTTGCTGTCGGGCATATTGCAGAAGCTCTTTCCAAATAATAAAGTCACCATATTGTCTGATGCCTTCTTTTGTTTCAGCATCTTTATATCCGGGAGGTATCTGATTCGAGTAACGGAATGCTCCTTCCTTGCAGATTGCCATCACCTCGGAATAGGCAAACGGTTTACCTTTTGAAAGTACACTGACGGCTTTCTCAATGGCATCTTTATCCTTGATCCCTTTTATCTCATTTCTCTTGGCTTGGTACTCTTTTGAAACCGTTGTCTTAATCTCGTCTATCTTAGGTTCAATAACAATCAGAGCTTCTTTTATACTCTTAAGACTTTCAGCAGAGATAAACGGATGGTAGTATTCTCTTTCCCAGTTGGCAATGAATGACTTCAGATCATCGACAAAGTGATTTCCTTGAAGCTCCTTATCGCGATAATTCTCAGAGATGGGTTTTAGTATCACACTTTCACGGTTCTTGTAATATTCATAAACCACCTGTGCCGGCAACCATATCCTTGGTGAAAGGTATTTCAAAATGTCGGCCATCACTTCCTGATGAGCAGCTGACATATAATAGAAATCAAGTAATGCACACGTATCAAACACAATGACCGCATCCTTCCACAACTTCTCCTCAGTTGCCTTGTCTATAGTTGATGGTGTATATATTGTCCGCATAGTATCCCCAAATTATAACGAAAGCCGCACTTGATTATACAAATCCATTCCCGGTACATCATCGTACCTATCAGCAAGTACTTTTCTTAAACCGAACATCCTACGTTCCGCTGTATCTACCAGTTGGGAATAGGTAACTACATGAAGAGTTCCAAGTATTGTTTCATTTTCTTTAACGTCATAACTGTTGCTTAGATTATCCGCAATCTTATCACCTACAACAAACCCCGTCACACGACAATTACCCCCCAAGGCTGTAGATTTTACTAAATCCTCGATATAGCCCATTGCCTGATCCTTCTCTTTCCGCTTTATTTCAAATGCTCCTTTTTTCAGCTCAATCAGTAGCAAATGACGCACTCTCACAATGCTTGTCTCTTCGGGGATTTCTTCTAGTCCGGTGACACCAATTGTGCTGTCGGGCATAATGACAAGATCGGGACGCTTCTTTTCGTTTATATCAATACGCTGGAACTTGTCTTCACCAAACACTTGCGATACAGCAGTTCTCATCTGTCTGTTGAAGATATACTCTGAGGACTCATATTCCGGTCCAAAAAGCCAGCGAGACTCTGCTATCATCGGATGAAGCACGTGGAGTTCATCAGTCGTGTTGTCTCCTGCGAGTTTGCGGATGGCCACAATGACGGCCAAACGACGGTCAATCTCGTTCAATACTTCCAGTGCATCACCAACTGTCCATTTGTCAAGAAGATCATTCAGCCCGTCCAAATCGTCGAGTTTCATATTGGAAAGCTTTTCCAAAAGGGCTTTACCGTTTTTGGATTTCTCCACGTTAACTAAGGTCTTGACGGCCAGATTTACAGATTCCTGCTTCACTTTGGGTGTGGAAACCACGATTTCTTTAATTACCTCCTCTACTTCTTTGCGAACCAGAGGGTTCACGTCCTGAAGTGACTTCTTGACCGCAGGGTCAAGATTATCTGTTACTGTCTGTATAGTTGCAGTTGAAACAGCATCAATGCATTCATCTACATACCTCTCGACCGCTTCATATACCTTTTCAACTTTATCGTCCTTCTTGAACCCGCTCCAGTCTTCCTTCACCAATTCAGCCATATCATCAGTCTTGATGATGAAGGTGTAGCGCTTTGCAAGTGCTGTTCGACCGTCAAGAATCATATTCTTACCCAGCGACCAGTTAGGTTCCCCAACGAGGCGGTTGCTCTGCCAGAAGGCAATGCCTTGGAAGATGCTTTTACGGCTAGACTTGGTCGTATCAATGAAATATGCGGTCAGGTGAATCTCTGTCCCTTCCACATCAATTTCTGTAGGCTCAACACTGCCGGACAGTTCATCCAAATTCAGTTTAAAATGATTAACCTCAATCTCAAACTGTGGGTCATGAAGAAAGCGTGCAGAAATGATTTCCCGGATTTTATCCACATTGGGTAGGCTCCTATCCACAAACACCTCTAGTCGAGTTCCATGAGTGTCGCAGGCTTCTTCATTTTCTTTGGTGGCAGCAATCGGATTCTGCTCTACATTGGCTTTTACCTGAAAGGTCAATTTCTTCCCGTCTTTACTAGTAATCACCTTGTATTCATCTGCAAAACAGAAGAGACCGTGCCTACCCACACCATTGCGACCAAAGGCCGTCCTTTTTCCGGTCACACCTTCAGGAAACACAACGTATCGACCCTGATTCTTCAAGCGGTTATAACGCAGTTTCATCCAGTGGTTTTGGAATTCATCTTCATTCATTCCAACACCATCGTCCTCTATATACAACACTTCAGCCTTCTTATCAGGTATGAAGATTCTAACATGCGACGCACCAGCATCCCATGCATTGGCTACCAGTTCAGTTAAAGCCACATCGGGCTGATTCACTATAGAACCAAGTGAACGGGTAATAAAATCTTCTTCAAATAAAGAAGGATATAGTATATTCTCCGTTTCCATCATTATAAATAACTCGTGTAGTATCTTTCTTTTCTTCAACCCGTTTCACGGGGTTCCTCCAAAGGTACTCCTACTCTTCAACCTATCCATAATACTCTTTATACCACTCTGCAAACTTTCTCAATCCCTCTCTCAGCGTTATCTTTGGCGTAAACCCAAAGTCACGTTCTAATGCAGTGGCATCGGCATACGTAGTCGGCACATCACCCGGCTGCATTGGGACGAGTTGCTTGTGAGCCTCAAAATCGTAATCCTTTGGCAATACACCTGCACGAAGTAGTTCTTCTTGCAAGGTCTGAACAAAGTCGAGTAGGTTCTCCGGCTGTCCACCACCTATATTATATACAGCATATGGAGGAATTGGGAGTCCATCTTCTCCATTACGTTTTTCCGGTGCCTTAGCCATCACTCGGACGATGCCCTCGACAATGTCATCCACGTAAGTGAAATCCCTACGACAGTTGCCGTAGTTGTATATCTGGATGGTATCGCCTTTCAACAGCTTGTTGGTGAAGCCGAAGTAAGCCATATCAGGTCGCCCTGCGGGACCATAAACGGTGAAGAACCTCAATCCGGTACTCGGTATGTTATAGAGCTTACTATAGCAATGTGCCATCAGCTCGTTGCTCTTCTTTGTTGCTGCGTATAATGACACGGGATTGTCCACTCTGTCATCTGTGCTAAACGGCACTTTCTTGTTGCCACCATACACGCTACTGCTGCTGGCATACACCAGGTGCTGAACTCCTTGGTATTGAGATTTCTCGACTTCGCTCGAAATGACATCGTAAGAGTGCCGGCAGGCTTCGAGAATGTTGTAGAATCCGATGATATTGCTTTCGATATAGACATCGGGATTATCTATAGAGTAGCGCACACCCGCCTGTGCAGCCAAATTCACTACAATATCAAACTTATGCTCAGCAAAGAGACTATCCACAAGAGGCTTGTCAGCAATGCTACCTTTAACAAAGGTATAGTTAATGTTTGCCGGCTTCAGCTCTCCAAGCTCGCGTAGCCGATATTCCTTCAGAGAAACATCATAATAGTTGTTGAGATTATCAACACCCACAATGGTGCCCTCCTTCATATCTTTGAACAGGCGCTTCACAAGGTTTGCCCCAATGAAGCCTGCACTGCCAGTAACAAGTATGGTTTTCATAATGAATAAAACTTTTCTATTATATTTCCACTTTCACCACAACCTTCTTTACCATCTACGAACCTTTATCTTTCTCTCGAATCAACGAGAGGAGAGCTGAACTTACTCTGTTTATTTATGGATTTAGTGTTCGTTTACTTCAGTTCCTTTATATTATCAAAACTGAGTTTCACCCCGGTCCGGACAAGGAACTTAGCGGAGATGTTCTTCTTCATTGCACTGTCTGACGGAACCGTAGGGTTGAACACCGCATGGGCTTCGACAGGGATGACGGAAGTAAGTGTCACACCCACTTTAGAACAACGTTCCTTGACATCCTTTACTATTTTCTGCAACTGCTCACTTGCCTTATGATAGTTATCGAAGATGGCTTCTTGTGAACTGTTAGACGCATTGGTCTTAAACTCAATGAACTCCATCTCATCGGTAGTGATGACGGCACAATCGCATTTGGAGGTCTTCTCATATATTACACCATCAATATGCCACAAGAAGACATCTTTATGGTTTTTATTCACCAATCCGAAAACCTTGTCACGTCCAAGACCTTTCGTGTCATTCACATAAACTACATGACCCGCTTCAGCATCATCATATACGAACAACTGTCCCCTGGTATCACATTCAAACAGTTTATCCAACCAATCTCCATCCTTAGATATGCGCTGGAACAATTCAAATTCACCGAAGGCCTCTTTTAGTCGCAAACGGTTTATCGCCTCAAAATCCATAACCCTCTGTTCTACTTATTGTTAGCCAGGAGTACATCTTCCAGTTTGTTGAATTCTTCACTTAACAACAAAGATACACCATCCAAAGCATTGCTATCAATCATGCCCGTCTCAAGATCAACAACTGACTTGCAATACACGCCTTCACCATTCACGGATTCGCCTAACGAATAGACTGAGCACTCTTCAGGTGTCAGGAAACAATCTTTATCAAAGACTTTAGAAATATCTTCTTTTATTCCCTCACCATATTGCTTCAACATCAAACCGGCAAACAGGGAATTATTCAGGGCAGAGAGCAGATACGGACTATGAGTAGTTATCGTCAAAGTTCGTCCATCGCTGTTGACCGTCTTTAGAATATGTCTTAAAAGTGCGACCTGCTTATCAGGAAACAGGTTCGTCTCAGGTTCCTCGATTACAAAAGAAGAATACTCCCTTTTATTGACTGCATACTGGAGTACCAACAATAGTGGCATTGTTGACTGAATTCCTGATGATGCATAGGATAGATGGTATCTTTGACTACTTGTATGATCAGTGAAATAATCGTCAGAGCCATCGTATTCGTACGAAACATTCAAGAGTGTAGAATCGTACTTGCTATATGCAGACTTTGCGTTTTGATAGTCAAGGGCGAATCGGAGAAGATTCTGAGGAATTGATTCCCTAACAAGGTTAAGAGCCGGCAGTGCTTTGTTGAAGAAAGAGAAAAAACTCCTTTCTGCAGGGATATAGATGGAGTTAAAAACTAACTGTCGTAGTGAAGATATTAACTCTTTGGGTTCTTTTCCATCAGTATTTTCCACCGCTGCTTTTATTTGATTCACATACTGCTCTTGATGATAAATAGGTTTTAACCCGAAAAGCAGCTTTGAGATTGTATCTGGATCAGTTATGATTGTTGTCCCCTGAGTAAAAGAAGTTTGTACATGCTCCTTAGTTATTGTAAGGATGAGGTGCAGATCTTTCTCAACCCACTCATACTGAACACTATAATCATCCTTACTATAGATATCCAATCCATAATTCTTCAATTGATCAATCCATCCAATATGACCAGTACGAATAATCATACATAATGAGAAGATATCCGTCATGATGGTTATCAACTTCGCAATTGTACTCTTACCGATAGACTGCTCACCAATAAGCAGGTTAACGGCCTTGAGTTCCAACTCCGCATTTAAGACAGGGCCAAAATTCTTAATTGTCAACTTCCTCATATTCCCTTATAAAACTCTATTGTTAAACAATTATCATTTCACGCTATCAACTATTTCCACAATTCTTTACTTGCATACAATAATAGTGCTGTAAACTACTTTGTTATAGTAAAAATATTTCTATAAAACGTTGGGAAATCCTTTCCCTCATCAGACTTCATGAAAACGCCAATCTCTACACGGTTCTTCCCTTTCCGAAGATTGTTCGCTATCTGTATTCTATTCAGGCCATCCCTGACATCATATGTCTGACCAAAGTATTGATATAACTCGCCTTTTTCATTTGTAGCGCAAATTGTCAGATATATATGGCTTAAAAAATCAGATGATTGTAGCAATCTGATTTCAAAAACCAATGGATGATCATCGGCCTTTGGAATAGACTTCAATTCAAAGAAAGAGCCACCATCACTTATACTATATCCTTTTTTATAAAAGCCTTTTTTATCAACAACTCTATTTTCAGAAGATGAACCAGCAATTACTTTCCCCTGATCGGAGGTAATTAACGTACTATTATCGATTGTATTTACAGATGAAGAAACTTCCTCCGCCACAAATCTATTACTTGATGGAATCACAGATTCAGGTAAAACAATCCTTATGTTATTGTTCTTCGGAACGATTTCCCGTATTGTTCTATTCAATTCTGTTATCGCATTATACATAAGGGAATCATCCCTATTCTGAGAAGAACCAGCCTCCACAATTCGCAAAGTATCACTAATTATAACCCTGTTCTCTTCGGGAGAGATAAAGTGAATAGCCTTGGTTACAAACAATGTCACAACGGTTGTTAGCACAGTTGTAACTATAGTAATAAGGATTGTTCCTCCAAAACCTTCCCAAAAGCTCTTTCCAGAATCCTTACTCATTTCCATTCACCTCCTGATAATCTATCAAACCACATCACAGCGTGACAGCCTTCAAACACCTCATCGCTTCATCCACGCTGTTAAAGTTAACTTCAAGTGTTCAACACCGCCCACCTTGCCATCTTCACGCAAGCTGTATTGTACAATATATTTCGTTATTTAATTATTTCCACTTTCACCACCACCTTCTTCACCATCATCGGCTCACTCACACTCAACTGCGGCATATGACCATCCTGCGGAAAGAATATCGCAAAATATCCGCCACCAATTGTCATCTCCTGAGGTTGTATGCTTGCTGTATAGAAAGCTGCATCTTTTTCTTCGCTGTATGGCGTTGTCTCTTTCAGTTTCTCTATAGGCAAACACGCAATACGCTCCTCGCCTTTCAAAAGATATTGTATGTCAATGTTCTTTCTATGCGCCTCATAGCCAACCTCATTTTTCACCTTAGTCTCATACTCAGATACGATGGCTTTGACCCGAGGAGAGAGTTGGTAGGTGTCTGGGGCGATGTCAGGTGATAGCTGGTGCAGGTAGGTTAAGGCTGCAGAGATATCTGGTGAAATACCTTTGTATATGAGTATATTGGAGAGGTGGTCGAAGATCATATTATAACATTTATACCTTATTATTCATGACTGTATGCCACCACTTCTGCAATACGGCGAATTAAATACATGTAAGGTGTCAATAAATCGGAATTATGTCTTGTTGGAAGAATAACTTTATTCTCTCTACTTTCTCTCACATGTACCATTACGTTACGCAGTTTATCAATTCTTTCCCTGATTGACTTCATAATATCAGGCTGAGGATTGTTAATCGCTTCTATGTTATTAAATAGTTTTTTCAACACGAATCCTCCATCGAATTGCAAATCTTTAGTAAAATGATCGCAATTAGCAAGTAATTCATTCTTTATTTTAGCATAATCACAATATGAACTAATAAGTCTCTCCATTTGCAGCTCGTCGCGATCATTCTTTATCGAATCTTTTAATTCATCGATCAATTTTTGAACATACTTATCAGAATTACTAACCAAATCTGGCTGTTTAATAATCATCTTTAATTTATGCCTTAAATCATCCTTCAAATAGTAATACGAACAATATTCTAGTATCTGATAATAGAACAAATATTTTAAACGAACACTACTACTTGTCTTCGCTGTTTGAAAGAGGTCTAATAAAGTAACGTCTATCTGACAAGCATTGATTTCTTCTGGAAAAACCAACTTTGGATTATTATGCGCATCATTTGTATATGTTTTATCCTCATCAAATATTACGATGTAAGGTGTACCTCTATCATAGTAATTCATATAGAAATTGAAATGCTTAAAAAGCGATATCAATTCATTAATGGTTAATGACGACAAGCTATCTCCTTGTATAAAGAAATTAAGTGGTTCTAGTTGATCTATAATATTTTTGTCTTTACCAGAGGCTATATGATCATAATACCACTTGAAATCTTTTAAATTTCTGTGATCTGAAATGCTTTCATTATTCTTTTTGACAAAAGATTTAGCAATAGTTTCAAAAACATTGGATGGTTTTTTATATTCAGCACGATATTGGTTCCCTTTGAATGTAAATTTAAAACTCCTTCCTATTAACTCACTATCTTTTTGAACCATACCGAAAATAAATTCGAAAATTCTCGTTGATCTAAAGTAAATAGCAGCAAATTCCTTATAAAATACTAAATCTTCTAACTGATTTACATTATCTATAGGAACATGAAGATCTAAAGAATTATCTTCCCAGGCATTTGAAACAACAACAATATCACCTTTTTCCTCAATTGAAACTGCGTTATTATTCTTTTGAAAATCCTCTAACATACTTAAACACTATTATTTTACAACTCCATTTCAGTCTTATTCCAAAAATCAGTTCTTAATTACTATCTGGATTTAACGTTAGTGTTACTTCTATACATACAAAATACAAAAAGTATTATGCGTTTACAACCATGAGCCGCAATAATGGTTTTTTTTATAACGTCTTTTCGTTACTATAGAACAGCTCTATTCCTGTTCTTTGAAGGAATCGTATTTGACGATTCTGATAGTTAGCTCCGCCTTTAGGGTATGTATTAAAGCAAACATAACCGTCAATCTTTGCTAACGACATGAAATCCTGATTTACCCTGCGTAATGCCCAATTCATCCGCATGGCGGTCATGAATATCTGAGACTCTGCTTTACCACATTCCTTATTCAATTTATTAGTGGTTGCATTGGTTTTGAATTCCAAGAAACTAATCTCGTCGTCACTAATAATGGCGCCATCGCATTGACCTATGTTATCTATATTCGACGTCATCATCTTTTTGTCAATCTGGAGCAAAGAAAACATCTTGTTAGTCGGATTCTCCACATCAAAACCAGGAACAGCATTATCGGTGGAAAATGTTGGCACATCTATCACATGCTCGCCTTTTGACGAATGCAAAAGGAAGTTGTCAACGTGTGCATAAGCAGTCCTAAGGGTATTTATTATCTGATTGCGCGATGCCATAAACTACTGGTTTAATTTAAGATACTCGCTTGCATACAACCGATAGAGCTCATTGAACCTGCCTGACATCACCTCTGAAACCGAATCGAGATAGTTGCCGCCAATCATGCCTGTGTCGCTATCCATACGGGAGACAAACTTGCCGTTTTCAATAGAATAGATTGACATGTCGTTGGGTGCGATGGCTACGTTGGTAATTTTTTCCACCTTATCGCTGAGGGTGCCCATTCCCTTGAGTTTGCCAGCCAAGAGGAAAATATTTATAACAGACAATACATAAGGGCTATGGGTTGTCATAAAGACATAGCCCATTTGATTTGTTTTCTGAAAAGCTTGCAACTGATTGAAAAGTATTTCCTCAATCAAATTAGCTTGAGCTTGCGGGAACAGATGTTGTTCGGGCTCCTCAACAAAAAGCTGTGGATAATTGTAGTAACTCAGCCTGTCGCGCTCAAAATCACTGCTAAAATCGGAACTGAAGCCACCCTTTGCAGTCTGTGGTGTACGCTTTGAAGGTGCTCCCGTTACCTCACAAAGGTATTTGGACATGAGTGACACCGGCACAGTGGATTGCACACCACTCGACATATATTCAAGCGTTATCGGTGCATGATGTTCGTCGAAGCGCACATAGTCGGCATGACCTTCATGATAGTATTCCATGCCTTTGAGGATGGAGAGCTTGAGTGGTTTCTTCTCGCTGAACATTACGTTGGCCTCATTGAATTCGATAACCGAGTTGAACATCACGTCGAACGTGGATGAACGGTATTTAGCATCGAGCTCAGGTATAACAGACAGAAGATTTCGCTCAGCAGGCAGATAGCTTAGCTTAGTATTGTGGCGAACTTTTTCGAACTGTTCAGTAACACTGAGACTAATGCTCTTTAAACCCTTTATAACAATATTTAAGGCCTCACCATGATACTCGATAAGAGAAGAATCGCTGAAATAAGCGGCTGTCAATCTGTGGAATGAGATTAGCGGCTGCAAAAAATCGCCTATAGAGAAATATTCCAGATTTTTATAGTCACCTATCATTACCTTCTTTTCAAACCAACGGCAATAGCACAATATCTTCATAAAAGTGCTTTTACCAGAGCTTTGCTCACCAATGATAAGTATAACATGGGTCAAAGACACATTACCAGTATCTTTAATTGGACCTATATTTTTAATTCTGATAGATGACATTTTTTTTGATTTTATATCTGTATATGTAAATATTTTGTTTTATTCCTGCTCCACCCAAATCAACTTCCCGACATCATATCCTCTTCTTGTAGCTTCAAATAAAATCGTCTCCTTCACTTCATCTGAAATCTTTGGCGTTCTTGCCAAAATCCACAGATAACTTTCATCACTACCACCAACCAAAACCCATTGATAATCTTCGTCTAAGAGCATTATGCGGTAGTCACCATAGAATGGTCCAAAGAACGAAACTCTCAAAATTCTTGGATTATCAGTAAACTTAGCCTTACCTTTAGCTTCGCTTGGTTTGCCATCTTTAATACCAGTGTTCAAAACAGCCACCTTGCCGTCTTCACGCAATGAGTAATTTGCTTTGCAGAATTGAATTCCACGCTCAAATTTATGGTCGAAACGGGCAATCTCGTACCAATCGCCAAGGTATTTGTCAAGCTGTAAATTGCCTGATACTGAATTATCAACCTTGGTTTGGGCGTTGCAGCCAGTGAAAATGCAGAGACACATAATTAATAAGGTTAGGAGGTTTTTCATAATCTTTATATTTATTTAATATTCCTTTTATTCTAAGTTTTAATAATTCTCCGCATTCAATTCGAAATAGGCTTGCGGATGGTTGCAAACCGGGCAAATCTGAGGGGCTTTCTTTCCGATAACGATGTGACCGCAGTTGGAGCACTTCCAGATTCTATCGCCATCACGAGAGAAAACGATGCCTTCCTCGATGTTATTCAAGAGTTTGCGGTAACGTTCCTCATGCTCTTTCTCGATTGCTGCCACCATCTCAAACTTACGGGCGATCTCGGTGAAACCTTCCTCACGAGCCTCTTTTGCCATGCGAGCGTACATATCAGTCCACTCAAAGTTCTCGCCTTCAGCAGCGGCTTTCAGGTTAGCCTCAGTGCCCGGCACCTCGCCATCGTGCAAATACTTAAACCAAATCTTGGCATGTTCCTGCTCGTTGGCAGCTGTCTCTTCAAAAATCTTGGAGATCTGAACATAACCGTCTTTCTTGGCCTTGGAGGCAAAATATGTGTATTTATTGCGTGCCATTGATTCGCCTGCGAAGGCCTCCATGAGATTCTTTTCTGTTTTTGTTCCTTTCAGATTCATAAGTATATTGTTTTAATTGTTAATTAATTCTAAACGTCTCCGAATTGATTTCATTCTTCATCTCGTCGATGACCTTCAGCAAGTATTGTCCGTACTGGTTTTTCAGCATCGGCTGGGCAAGTTCTCTCATCTTTTCTTCCGAAATCCAGCCGTTGCGATAGGCGATGCCCTCGAGACAAGCTATCTTCAAACCCTGGCGCTTTTCGATAACCTCAACAAATGTTGAAGCCTCACTTAATGAATCGTGAGTGCCGGTGTCCAGCCAAGCGAAACCACGACCGAAGACTTGTACTTTAAGTTCGCCATCTTCCAGGAAGCGCTGGTTCACCGTGGTGATTTCTAACTCACCTCTTGCAGAAGGTTTTATATTTTTTGCCACTTCAACCACCTTGTTGGGATAGAAATAGAGGCCCACCACCGCATAGTTGCTCTTCGGATTCTTTGGTTTTTCCTCTATTGACAGGCAGTTGCCGTTCAGGTCGAATTCGGCAACACCGTATCTTTCAGGATCGCTGACCCAGTAACCGAAAACGGTGGCCTTCTTATTCTCTTCAGCCTCTCTCACCGCCTCCTTGAGCATCTTTGTCAAGCCGCTTCCGTGAAAGATATTATCGCCTAAAACCAAACAAGCACTATCGTTGCCTATAAATTTCTCACCTATAATAAATGCTTGCGCCAAGCCATCAGGAGAAGGCTGCTCGGCATACTCAAAATGCACGCCATAGTCGCTTCCATCACCCAAAAGGCGCTTGAAACCTGGCAAATCGAAAGGCGTAGAGATGATAAGGATATCGCGTATGCCGGCAAGCATCAACACGCTTATCGGATAATAAACCATTGGCTTGTCGTAAATCGGGAGCAGTTGCTTGCTAACACCTTTTGTGATAGGGTAAAGACGTGTTCCTGAACCGCCTGCTAACACAATGCCTTTCATTGCTAATCCCTCTTAAAAATATCTCTCGTATAAACCTTTTCCTTCACATCATCCAAGCAGCTATCATATCTGTTAGCGATAATCGCTTGACTTTGCTCCTTGAACTTGGCGAGGTCGTTTACTACCAACGAACCAAAGAATGTGCTGCCGTCTTCTAGGGTCGGTTCGTAAATAATCACTTGAGCGCCTTTGGCTTTGATACGCTTCATCACGCCTTGAATGGCCGATTGACGGAAGTTGTCAGAGTTAGATTTCATTGTCAAACGATATACTCCGATGGTTGGGGTTTGATGCTCAGCACCATACTGGTTGTTGGTGGAATAAGCATAATAACCAGCCATCTTCAGCACTTGGTCGGCAATGAAGTCCTTACGAGTGCGGTTAGATTCAACGATTGCCGTCATCATGTTCTGAGGCACGTCCTCGTAGTTGGCCAGCAGCTGCTTGGTATCCTTCGGGAGACAGTAGCCGCCATAGCCAAAGCTCGGGTTGTTATAGTGCGAACCGATACGTGGGTCGAGACCGATGCCATCGATAATGGCTTGGGTGTCGAGACCTTTCATCTCAGCATAAGTATCCAGTTCGTTGAAATAGCTAACTCTTAACGCAAGATATGTGTTAGCGAACAGCTTCACAGCCTCAGCTTCTTTCATTCCGATGAACAAGGTAGGGACATCTGTCTTAATGGCAGCCTCTTGGAGAAGCTTGGCAAAGATATGAGCTTTTTCTGTCAGCCAGTTAATATCAGTCAAAGCCTTGATAGCCTCGTTTTCCTCCTGATACTCATCACCTTTCATCATCTTTGGGATACCCACGATGATACGGCTTGGGTAGAGGTTATCGTAAAGAGCCTTGCTCTCTCTTAAGAACTCTGGCGAGAACAGCAGGTTGAACTTCTTGACGCCTTTTTTCTGGTATTTCACATAAAGACCGCGAGTATAACCAACCGGAATGGTCGATTTAATCACCATCACAGCATCAGGATTCACCTTGAGCACTGCATCGATAACGGCTTCAACAGCGGAGGTATCGAAGAAGTTCTTCTGGCTATCATAGTTGGTAGGAGCAGCAATGACTACAAACTCAGCATCGCGGTAACCAGCTTCCTGGTCAAGAGTAGCCTTCAGGCTCAATGGCTTATTGGCAAGGTAATCCTCGATATAGTCGTCCTGAATGGGAGACTTCTTGTTGTTCACCAGGTCAACGCGAGCTGGGACGACGTCCACTGCTGTGACATCGTTATGCTGAGCCAATAAAGTAGCTATTGATAAGCCTACGTATCCTGTTCCTGCTACTGAGATTTTCATATATGATATTCTTTATGTTTTTCTTCTTTTTTAGATTCCAACTTCTCCACATCCGAGGCTTTCAAAACCACTGTCGCCACGGCTGCTATGCCTTCGATCTTGATGATGACGCGTTTTTCGTGACGGTTTGGCATGCGGATGAATGTACCCTCAACTCCTTCGAAAGGCCCCATCACCACGCGGACGCGGTCGCCTTTACGCAAATCGATATCCGGACTGACAGGTTTCATGCCGCTTGTACGCACCACCTTGATGAAATCCTGCATCTGCTTGTCGGGCACATACTGTGGACATTCACGACCCGTCTTGCTATCTTTCTCCATCATAAAGCGCAGATGCTCAAGTTTACCGTGCTTTATCTCGTAGATACGGCTGTACGACTCGTGGATGAAGATGTAGTTGTGCACCAGTGGCTCGGTCTTCCAACCGGTGGCCACCCCTTTTTCGTTACGAATCTTGATCCTTACGGTAGGGATATAGTTCTCAATTCCCATCTCGTTGAGCAGCTCGGCAGCCGATAATTCACGCTGATATGTAACCCTCATCACGTACCAAGCCACAACATCACTATCCAATTTATCCATAAATCACTGCTTTATTTAGGGGCACACCTATTGTACCGAGCGTATCTCGGGGTCATCGAAAACCATGTAACTAGCTGGATTTCAATCGTTTACAAATTATTAATGGGATTTTTCGCTCATCTTTGGCTATAATTTACCGACTACACTAAGCGAAAAATAGTCAATTGCAAAGATAATATTTATTGAAATAGGTTTTACATAAATTTATAAAAAAAATTGAGATATTTTTCAATACCTCAATTTCACCTTGTTGCCCAACCAGGGTTCGAACCTAGACTTTACTGATCCAGAGTCAGTCGTGTTGCCAATTACACCATTGGGCAATTCCGACCGCAAAATTACATATATTTTTTATTCGTGCGACAAAAATTTTGTTTTTTTCTTATCCAATTGATATTCAGCTGTTTGCCACACCGATTCGCCATATTTTTGCATCTCTGAAGCCAGCTCGGGATAGTCATCGGCATAGTTGGTTATATCTTTTTCGCGGTATTTATACAATCCTTTTTGCTCTTCGCCGGGTTGGTTGATGAACAGCCATTGGCCATCCAACACCCCGTATTTGTTGTCGGCCATAAAGCAGGTGTAAGGCCGCCGCTCACTCAAAAGGTCGATGCCGAAGCTGTTGTTGACATAATTTTCACCTAAAATTCCCATCACTGTGGGGAACAAATCCATCTGGCTGGCAATTGATTCATCGACCATCGGCTCCATGCCTGGAATATAAAACACCAGCGGAGTGTGAAAATAGCTGAGCGGAATGGAATAGTCGGTGTCCAAAGCCGCTCCATGGTCGGCCACAAACACGAAGAGAGTGTTGTCGAACCATGATTTTTCAGATGCCATCTCAATGAAACGCTGCAGCGACCAGTCGGCATACTCGGTAATCTGATATTTAATTTCGGTGCTGCGCGGCTCAAAATATTCAGGAATATAGAACGGCCCGTGGTCGGAGGCTGTCATCATGGCCGCGAAGAAAGGCTTTCCGCCTGCCGCCATTTCGTCGAATATAGGCATCGCATAGCGGAACATATAATCGTCGGGCACTCCCAAGGTGGTCTTTACCTCGCCCACCGGGTAATCGGCTTGCGAAATTATGCGTTCCACCCCGTTCTGACTCAGAAATCCTGCCACATTGTCAAACTCCTTGTCGTGAGTGGTGAAATAAGCGGTCTGATAACCTTTGCTCTGCAACGTGGCGGCAATGCCATCGTACTGCAGCACCGGAATACGCTTCAAAGCATGATTGCGGAACACCACCGGATAAGACGTAAAAGTGGTGTAGATGCCGCAGTAGGTGTGGGTGCCGCTGGTGTAGCAATTGCTGAACATCAACGACTTATCCATCAGCGAGTCGAGGAAAGGTGTCAGATTGCCGGTGTTGCCGCCATGAGCCGTTTTGTTGTAGCTCATGCCTTCCATTATCACCACGATAACGTTGTACCCCCCGTCATTTCGAGCGGAACGAAGTGGAGTCGAGAAATCTCCAACACGGGCAATCGGAAAATCAGAGTCAGGATTTTCGATGCCTAAATAATGCTGCACATTAGCTATAGCTTCCTCATCCGGCATAAACCTAACCGATTGGTTGTCAGGGTCAAGACTGTCGAGCCAGCTGCGGGCCAGGGTGAAATTGGGGTTCAGGCCCAGCTGATTGAGCATGGCGTTGTTGCCGAAATAAGCTGTGCCCACCATTATTGGCGATTTTTCGTTCAAGCGGCCACGCATTCCAATGAAAATCAATCCGCCCAAAAGCAGAGTGTAGATGCTGTATCTGACATATCCAACTGACTCCCAGTCGGTTGAGCGCTTCATAATGCGGTTGGCGAAAAGCCAGAACACAAAGCCCGAAAGCAACACCGGTATCATCATCAGAATGTAAGTGGGCTCCTCGAAAATCATCTTGAACACAAAGGCGCTGTCGCCAGTGGCCATCCACTCGAAAGCTGTTATATTGAAGCGGTCGAAAAATTGGTCGAAAAACGGAATATCGGCGGCGCAGATACCAAAAGTAATTGTAAAACAAATGGTTAGAAACCAAGTGTAAATCAATTCAAACAGTCGGCTTTTGCGCCCGAAAAATGAGAAAATTACCAGAATAATGGTCGGAATGGCAATGATAAAGCCTATGGTGACTATATCGAAACGCACTCCCATCACAAAGGCCCGCGTCACTTCCCAAGCGGTTGTCTCGCCCACTCTATCCAAATTCAACAGCAGCAAAGCAACCCTGAAAGCGGTGTAAATCGCAATCAGCAGCAAATACAGCTTGACTGTTATCTTTACAAAAACCGGGATCTTTTTATACACCTTCAATTTTAACTTTACCTTATGACTCCAAACTATGCAAAAAGCCGCAGGCTAATTTTTTCAGCTCACGTTGGTGCCTGCTATTTTTCGCATAGTTTTCCGTCTTTAAAACTTCAATACTTTATAACTATCTGAATAACTTTTCAACTTCCTTAATCGCATTCGGCAACGCGAACACCACCACTCTGTCATCGGCCTCAATCTGGAATTCGCCGGTTGCGATATGACTCTGCTCGCCACGGATAATGCCTGCTATGATGGCACCGTCGGGCACATGCAACCTGTTGATCGACCGCATTGTGGCCAGACATCCGTCGGGCACCACAAACTCCACTATGTCGGCATCGATACCGCTGAGCACCTTCAAGGTCGACACATTGTCGCCCAAGGTGTAGCGCACTATGTAGCTGGCCGCGATGAGTTTCTTATTGATAATGGTGTCTATTCCGATGTTTTGTGATATGTCGATATAGTCGATATTCTCAACCAGGGCTATGGTGCGCTTTACACCGTAAGCCTTGGCCTGCAGGCATGTTAGAATATTGGTTTCGGTGTTTTCTGTAACCGCGATAAACGCGTCAACGCTCTTGATGCCTTCCTCCTCGAGCATGTCGACATCGCGGGCGTCGGCATTGACCACCAAGGTGTTGGACAGTGTATTCGACAATTCCATGCAGCGATTCTTATCCACCTCGATAATCTTGATATCCATATCGTTCTCAAGACGTTTGGCCGTAATACGTCCCACTCGGCCTCCGCCGATAATCATCACGTTGCGGATGTTGTAGCGCTGCTTGCCGCTGAGCGACATCAGCTCCTTGATGGCTTGAGGCTTGGATATCACATAAAGCATGTCGCCCGCCATCAGACGGTCGGCACCGTGGGGTATAAAGGTGTTTTGACGACGATGCACTGCCACCGGCTTGAAGTCGAGGTGCTTGAAGCGATCCTGCACCTCGTCTAGAGTCTTGTTGACTATAGCGGCTTTATCCTCAATCTTCATCATGTACATCTCGAGCTTGCCGCCTGCAAAGTCGTAAACCTCAGTGGCGCCGGTCTGCTTCAAAAGCGACACAATTTCCTGAGCTGCTATATCCTCAGGCGAAACTATGCCGTCAATGCCAAGATCCTGGTAGATTCGCCATGCCTCCTGACGGATGTTTTCCATAGTGTTGACACGGGCAATGACACGTTTGGCACCGAGTTTCTTGGCCAAGATTCCAGTAAGCAGGTTGATATGCTCGTCGTGAAGCACCGCAATCACCATGTCGGCCTTCTTCACGTTGGCTTTCTGCAACACATTGATTGACGTTGAGTCACCGGCAATTGTCATGAGGTCGGAATGCGACTCCATCATCCTCAACAACTCCTCGTGAGGGTCAACAATGGTGATATTATGGTCGCTATGCTCCAATGCTTCTGCCAGATGCAGACCAACTTCACCGTCTCCAGCAATTATTATATCCATATTCTATATTCTTGTTCGTCATTCCGACCGACCGCAGGGAGCGGAGGAATCTCCCACAATCAATAAAGATTTCTCCATTTCGCTTCGCTTCAGTCGAAATGACGGTTGTATTATTAATCCCAGTCAGCAGATACTTTGAAATAATCTCTAAATGCTATCAAATCTTCTTTATTCAGTTCGGCCGTGAACACGTTTTCACCTTCTGCGGCCTCAGCCACCACACGCCCTTTCATGTTCAGCACCATGCTCTCGCCCTTGTATTTTATATCGCTATCATCTATTCCGACACGATTCACGCCCACAATATACGCCTGATTCTCAATGGCTCTGGCACGCAACAAAGTGTTCCACACCTCCGATTTCTTTTCGGGCCACTCGGCAGTGTAAATTGCCAAATCGTACTCGAACTTGCCATCGCGGAAGCTGTTGCGGTTCCACACCGGAAAACGCATGTCGTAGCACACGAATGGCCTGATGCGCCATCCTTTATACTCGATCGTGATACGCTCCTGACCTGGATTAAGCCCTATCTCGCCTCCCATGGTAAACAGATGCCTCTTGTTGTAAACGTAGAACTTCCCATTGGGTTCCATCCAAACAAAGGTATTGTAAAAACCATCCCCTTTAGTCAAAATAGTGCCGCAAATCGCGCAATTTTTCTCATTCGCCATCCTCTCCATCCACTTCATCGTAGGTCCACCCAGCTCCTCCGCAAACAGATTAGGATCGGCCGGAAAACCAGTAGTGAAAGTCTCCGGCAGCACAATGACATCGGTGTCGGCCACGCCGTTGATGAGCTTTTCGAAATGCCTGCGGTTGGCCTGCTGGTCGCGTGCGACTATGTCACTCTGCACACATGTTACCCTGAGATTCATAAAAATTTCATTAAAAAAACTTACAAATATACTACTTTTATTATTTTTGCTTAATTTTGTAAAAAATTTTTTTGGATATGAAGAGGATATTATTCACTATCGCCGCTGTTATTATATTGAGTGTCAGCGGATTAGCACAAGAAAGCTTACACTACGGCGTTTTCTTGGGAGGAAGCGTCAACTGGATGAAAATAGGCGACAACCTTTTTTACGACGACAGCGAGGTGAACACCGTGATGATTTCAGAAGGCAATTACGAGGTGTCGTATCTGACGGTCAACGATGCCAAAGTGGCGCCAAACTTCGGTTTTGTGATAGGCGGTATGTTTGAATACCAAGCCAGTAACCGAGTCGGGCTGCAGCTTGAGCTGTTCTACAATCAGTCGGGATACAAACTTACAGGCAACGTCAGAAAGAAAAACATCGAAGATGACGAATATGTGACTTATGGCTACAAAGCCAGCACAAAAATGAGTAACGTAAGTGCCGCGATTATGGCAAAGGTGTACTTCTTCGACCAACTGATGAGCCTCGACCTGGGTGTGCAGCCCAGCTTCTGCTTCCGAATGATAAAAGAAGCCGAACGCGGCATCAACCACAAGAGCGTGGTTTATAACAGCGATAGCGAATTCGACCCACTGAGCATCAACGCCTTAGGCGGTGTGACATTCAATTTCTTCGACAACATCTTCGTGTCGGCCCGCTTCAGCTTGGGATTTATGGATCTGATCAGGCAGAAGACCCCTTATCTTGAGAGCGGAGTTGATGCCGATGACCAGATTCATTATAATTACGATGACGCGGTGTCACAAACAAGGTCGGTGCTGCTTACTGTAGGATATAAAATCAGATGATAAAAGTGTAGAGTTTAAAGTGTAGAGTTTAGAGTAGTTGAAATAGTTTAGAGTTGATAGTTATAAAGTATTGATGATTTAAAGACGGAAAACTATGCAAAGCAATCACGAATGTGAGACCTCAAGGGCTCACCCTGAAGTGATGCTTTGCATAGTTTGAAGTCATAACGATAATATGAATTTTAATAAAGACAAAATAAAAGAGCTTTACGCTGACAAGCGCTACCAGACGTATTTCGACGTGGGGCTGTTCTTTGTGCTGATTTTCAGCTTTCATTTGCTGTATGTTGTTTGGAACGAATATCTCGACTACTGGCCGATTAAAGGTACCATCGACAAGCTGTTTGTGTGGGCTTCGAAGCTGCTTTTCAACCAAAGCACCTGGGTGCTGGAACATGTATTCCGCATGGATTTCTTCACCAAAGACCAGACAATTTGGTTCCTCAACCATCAGGACACCTATTCAGCTGTGACTGTGGCACCCGAATGCACCAGCCTCAAGCAGTGGCTGCACTGGCTCTACCTGATGCTCATCTTCCCCGGCCCGTGGAAGCACAAAGCCTGGTACATACCGCTGGGACTGGTCATAGTGGAATTCACCAACGTGGTGCGAGTGGTCGGAATAGCGTTGTTTTTAAGGCCTTTTCCGAACGACTTCGCCCTGGCACACGACGTTATCTTCAAGATAATGTTCTATGTGGTGATTTTCTTTATGTGGGTGATTTGGAATGATAATTTTCATCATTCTATTCCGCGGAAATCTCCTTCAACGTCGCCTGATAAGCAGTGAAAACATTGGCTCGCGAAATGTAGCCAAGATACTTGCCGTGGTCGACAATCACTATGTTGTATTTGTGTGATTTCTCAAATTTCTGGACTATGCTTTCGATGGTTTCATCATAATTGATGATGTACTCGGGATAAACCATGATGTCTTCGACCGAAGTGCCGTAAAGGCTGGTGTCGAACATGAATGAGCGCACGTCGTCGAAGAGGATATGACCCTCGAAATCGCCGTTTTCGGCCACTACCGGGAAGATGTTTCTGGTTGAAGAAGCTATGACTTTGACCAGATCGCCAAGCGTTTGCTCGGGACGGATGGTCGTGAAGTTGGTCTCGATAAGATTGTCGGAAGTCATCATGTTGAGGATGGTTTCGTTCTTGTTGAACGACACTTTCACTCCTTTTTCTGCAATACTTCTGGTGTAAATCGATTCCTTGAAGAACATGCGGTTCACAGCCAGCGAGAGCGCTGACACTATCATCAGCGGCACCATCAGCGAGTAGCCGTTGGTGATTTCAGCGATGAGGAATATACCTGTCAGCGGGGCATGCAGCATGCCGGCAATAACGCCGCTCATTCCGACAAGGGCAAACTTCGACACATCCAGACTCCCGATTCCTAAATTATTGACAACCAATGCATAAACCATGCCAGTCATTGCACCAAGGAACAATGCCGGAGCAAAAGTGCCTCCAACTCCACCGGCAGCGAATGTGAGCGAAGTGGCAAATGCCTTGCACAAGATTATTGCCACGAAAATCAGGATTACAATCCAGATGTTATTGCTGAATGGTTCAAAAATAGTGTTGAAAAGAATGAGATCAGATTTGCCGTTAAGCGCGGCGTTGATGGTTTCGTAACCCTCGCCGTAAAGCGACGGGAACACGAAAATCAAGGCGCCGAGGCCAAAAGCTGCGATAATGAAACGCAGCCAAGGGTTTGAGAATTTGCTGAACTGTTTTCCGACACCAAAATAAACCCTCATGAAGTAAGCCGACACCAAGCCGACCACAAGACCTAAACCCACGTAATACAACGAATTGGACGGTATGAACGACTCAGCTATAGTGATTTCATATTCGATGGCACGGCCCAAAAACAGATACGATGTCAAAATTGCCACAAATGCCGACACAATTATTGGCACCAAAGCAGTCATTGAGATGTCTATCATAAACACTTCCATGGCAAATATCACGCCTGTGATTGGCGCTTGGAAAATGGCTGCCAAGGCCGAGGCGCCGCCCATGCCAATCAGCACGTTGATTTGCTTCTGGCTCAGTTTGAGCACCTGTCCGATGTTGGAGCCTATGCTGCCGCCTGTCGACACCGACGGGCCTTCCAATCCGGCCGATCCGCCAAAACCCACCGTCAGGGCACTGGTGATGATTGAAGCGAAGGTGGTGTAGGGCTTCACTATGCCCTTGTTGCGCGACAAGGCATAGAGCAAACCCGGTATTCCGTGTCCGACATCACGCCTGATGACATAGCGTATCACTATGATTGTCAGCAATATACCTATTGCGGGCAAGACAAAAAACATCAGGTCGAAATGGCTCTCCAAAGTGCGGATGTAAAAGAAAAAATCGCGGATTGTGTGAGTCAGGAACTTGATAATCACAGCCGACAATCCAGCCAAAAATCCGGTCGGAATAGCCAGAATAAGCATGAATTGTCGGTCGGATAAATGGGCCAACCGCCACTTATTCAACGACTTAAAGAAATTATTTGCTCGTTCTTTCAAATTCATACTCATGGCGGCAAAGTTAAAAACTTTTTTAGTAATTTTGCAAAAAATAGTTCAAAGTTTAAAGTTTAGAGTTTAGGGTAGTTGAACAAGTTTAGAGTTGAAGAGTTTAATAGTGTAAATGTTAAAGTATTGAAGTTTTAAAGACGGAAAACTATGCGAAAAATAGCAGGCATTGCGTGAGCGGAAAAAAATTAGCCTGCGGCTTTTTGCATAGTTTGGAGTCGATGATTAAAGTGTAGTGTTGAGAGTAGTTGAACAAGTTTAGAGTTGAAGAGTTTAATAGTGTAATTTTATGAAAATTATCAGTTATAATGTAAACGGTATTCGTGCAGCGATTGCTAAGGGCCTACTGGAGTGGATTGACCAAGTTCAGCCGGATGTGGTGTGTTTTCAGGAGTTGAAGGCGACACCCGATCAGATTCCGGTGATGGAGATTGAGGCGATGGGCTACCACAGCTACTGGTTTCCGGCACAGAAAAAAGGCTACAGCGGAGTGGGTTTGCTCAGCAAAATAGAGCCCGACAACGTGGTCTACGGCATGAACAACAAGAAATACGACGACGAGGGCCGTTTCCTGCGTGCTGACTTCGGCGATTTGTCGGTAGTGAGCGTTTACCATCCATCGGGCACCACAGGCGAAGAGCGTCAGGATTTCAAGATGGAATGGCTTGATTTCTTCAGAGGATACGTCAACAAGTTGCGTCAAGAGCGCCCCAACCTTGTGCTTTCGGGCGATTACAACATCTGCCACGAGGCTATCGACATTCACGACCCTGTGAGAAACGCCACCAGTTCGGGCTTCTTACCTGAAGAGCGTCAGTGGTTTACCGACTTCCTGAGCGACGGCTACATCGACAGCTACCGTCACCTGCACAAAGACCCCGGTCACTATTCATGGTGGAGCTATCGCGCCAACGCCCGTGAGAACAATAAAGGCTGGCGTATTGATTATCATATAGTTACAGACACTTTGAAAGACAACATCGTCAATGCGTCGATATTTCCTGAGGCCAAGCACTCCGACCATTGTCCGATTTACGTCGAATTAATATAATAAGGTATGAATGTTGCAGCGTTAGTATCGGGTGGAGTTGACAGCTCGGTGATAGTGCCTCTCTTGAAGGAGCAAGGCATTGATCCTCATATATTTTACATCAAAATTGGGCTCGAGGGCAAGGAAGATTTGATGGACTGCCCGTCGGAGGAAGACATCGAGATAACATCTTATATCGCTAAGAAATACGGCTGCAAGTTCGATATCGTCGACCTGCAGAAGGAGTATTACGACCGAGTGGCTGCCTACACCATGGACTCGGTGCGCAAGGGCTTGACTCCCAACCCCGATGTGATGTGCAACCGCTTTATCAAGTTCGGTGCTTTCGAGGAAAAGGCCGGCTATCAGTTTGACCGCATCGCCACCGGCCATTACGCTCAGCAATGGATTGACGCTCAAGGCATTGCATGGCTTGGCACTGCTGTCGACACCTTCAAAGACCAGACCGACTTCTTGGCTCGAATCACTTATCAGCAGCTGAAAAAGGCTATGTTCCCTGTGGGCGCAATTCCGAAGAGCGAGGTGCGCCAGTTGGCTGAAAAATACGGCCTTCCAAGCGCTCAACGCCATGATTCTCAGGGCATTTGCTTCTTGGGAAAGATTAACTACAACGACTACATCCGCGAATATGTTGGCGAAAAAGAAGGCGACATCATTGAGCTCGAGACCGGCAAAAAACTCGGCCGTCACAAGGGATTCTGGTTCCACACCATCGGTCAACGCAAGGGTTTAGGACTTGGAGGCGGACCGTGGTTTGTGGTAAAGAAAGATACCGAAAACAATATCGTTTACGTGTCGCAAGGCTACGACCCTGAGGCGCAATACACCAACACTATTGAGCTAGTCGACGTTCAGGCTATGAACCCTGTCATCAAGTTCGCTGAAGGCGAAAAAGTGCGCTACAAAATCCGTCACCAGCCCGAATTCCGCACCGGCACTCTCAGCCTCACCGACCGCGGTTTAGTCATTCACTCCGACGTGATGATTTCCGGCGTCGCCAGCGGCCAGTTCGGCACTATTTATCATGCCACCGAACCTGTGGTGCTAGGAAGCGGAGTTATCGAGTAAAACTCATCATCTTGCTTTTTTATCAAGATCAGACAATGCTGACTTGGAAGTGGATTCAATTACAGCTTTGATGGCAATGTTGCCGTTTTGTTTGCAGATATTGAGCAAATATTGGCCTGTTTCCTTGTTTTTACTCATGCGTTTAAGCTGACGGTAATCATGTTTCCAATTGTCTCTAACTTCGGCCGTGATGCCGCAATGCTCCGAAAATTCAATCATGACATTGTACTGGCCGGTGCCCCAATGAGCCACGCCTCCCGAAAGCGGCATATATGAACGCGGCACTATGAAACAGTCACCCGACAACGATAAAGTGTCGGCCGACACTCCCCTTTTGTAAACAAACACACTGTCGGTCAACCGCTCCTGACTAATAGGAATCTGAATGTTAAATGATCCCAATTCGACATCCTTGGCCAACATTACGGCCTCGTTATACCATGAAGCGATTATGGTAAAGCGGATGTTGAGCATCAGATTGTTTCGTTCGTCAAATGAGAAACTGATATTTCTGCCATATTGCTTGTCTTGGTCAACGACTATGTTGTTGGCTCGCAAATTCGGGATATGACAGTTGAAAGGATGGTAAAACAACGAATCGATAACCAAGTCGAACTTGCTTTGATTGAATATCTTGTCAAGTCCGGCTTCGTCGGTGGCTACATGCGAATAAAATCTCATCAACTCCCTGCCATTGTTTTGAGCCATGATGGTAAAACCATTGAAATTGATGTCGGCCGGATCAAGCGGACCATCGTAAGAGCCTTTGGAATAAAAATCGGTCAAGCTGTTGACAAAACTTATATTGTCAACATAATTGCATTCTTTTTCAATCATTTTACTCCAGTTGGCCTTTTTGGTCTTGCGGATGCTTGTAAGTTTAATTGCCTCGGTAATCAACAAATTGGAGACTCCGTTGGCAGCCGAAGTCAAAACGTTTTTGCCCCATGTTTCGAGCAAAAAACGTGATCTTTTCTGATTTGAGATATAATCGTTGATGCGTCTGGTCTCGTCAACAGTTATTGTGTTGACTTCCATCTGTATTTGGTCTCTGACAATCGGTCCTTTTTGAGCAAAACAGCTCAACACTGCAAATACGATAGTTAATAGTGATAAGATTTTTTTCATGATGATATTTGTATTTATTCGATTAAAATGAAAGCGTCGTAATACTGAGGGCGGTCGAAATGGTTGGCTGTTTTGCGGCGTGTCAGACGTGACTTGTCGAAATGCCTTCCACCATTGTCGGGCATCTGCATTAACTTTTGTCGGGCCAGTTTAAAGGCTGTGTGTATATCGTTGGTTTTCAGATAAGAGTAAAACGCCTGCATAAGGTAGGCTGTAGCTTTGTCATCGACACTCCACAAGCTTATGATCATGGCTTTGACACCAGCTTTTTTGAGTCCGCGTTGCATACCGTAAATTCCGTCGGCTGTAAGGTAGCCTTGGCCCGAATGGCAAGCCGAAAGCACTACCAGCTCGGTACCCGACAAATCGAGTTGTGACAGCTCGCGTGCCGACAGCACTCCGTCATAAAGCGAGGTGTTGAAATCATCGGCTTGCAAGGTAGTATTGGCCCCAGCCAGAATCAGACCGTTTTGCGAAAGCGATTCGTCGTAGGTGGCCGGATGCAAATCGGTACCTGCGGGCATCATCCCGATGTAATATCCGTGTGTGGCAATATGTATTATCTGACTTTTGCCGAGCATATGTGTGACATAGGGTTCGGTTGCATTGGCGCCGCTGACAGTTTCGACAGTGGCGTTTTGCTTTTCAAGCATAACCACAATAGAGTCGATTTCATTTTTGGTGCCTGGCAGTGAGCTAACCCATACATTCATAGATTTCAGATACTGATAAGCTACAGTGTCATTCTCATAAACGCTGCCGACATCGTCACCACCGATATTATTGTAATCGACATCGCCAACAATTAAGACATTGTGGTCTTTCTTTTCACTTGGCGCCATTGCCAACTGACGGGTACTTGTAAGGCGGTGTGTGTCATAGCCCGTAAGCATATACTCTATGGCCATCTGGTGAAATATGCCGTCGGCGGCAAAATAAATGGTCTTGGTGTCTGCGCCAATAGTTTGCAATAACTCAGGAGTCCACACTTTTGCAAATATTGCGGTATCTGAATAAAGATTGTCTTTGAGTTGACGACTGTCAACCGTGATGGCTGTTTCGACGGTTCCACCTTGAAGCAAAGGGCTGTTTATCATACTGTCAACGCTACCCAGCTTTACGAAACAAGGCTGGCCGTGGTGTTTCAGGACCAAGGCGCCCATTTGCTTAGCACCATACTTTTCGTATTGGACAAACTCAATAGCGCAATCGCTCGGACCAAGCTTGTTGCGGATTGTTTTCCACGTATACAGTTGAGGCTTGATATTTAGCTGGTACTCAAGCAGAAAAGCTTTGACAAATAATGTCACGTCGTATAAGAATCCCGGGTCTGTGTCCTCGGTGCGGTAACAATCAGTGACAAAAGCACGCATGAGCATCCAACAATGCTCCCGGTCGTCGGCATTCATACACGCAAAACGTTTCAGTACATCGGCTTTTTTGATCTGATAGTATTGCTTGTAATAGTCGAGAGCATCACCCGCTGAACCAAAACCCGATTCCTGCCGAAGCATCAATATTTTGGCTTTTTTACGCAGTGCCTCGCCATAGCGTTCAGAATCAACATTCCTATAGTTTTCAATCACATCATCAATCAAATCCAGAGCCTCTTTGAAATCATCTTCGCTCGCGGCCACGCGGGCACGGCATATTGCCAGTTGGCCGGCAAAGTCAAGCACAAGGTCATCGTAGGGTGAAAGATAATTTGAAGCTAGCATGAAAGCTGTTTGCATCTCCATAAATGCTTTAGAATACAACTTCTGCTTGTAATAAAGTTGCGCAAGCTCATGATGCAGCACAAACCTGTCGTGATAGACGGTCTGGTAGCTGGAATGCGCCGGATCTTCGGCAAATGCCAAACTTTGCTTAAAATAATACTCCGCCCGTGCATACGATTCTGAATCTTCGTCAGAATTAAGATAATAGTAGTCACCCAAAAGCTTGTAAAGCTGAAGCTTTTGCAGGCTTTCATCGGGATTGGCTTTTAATGCATCCATATACTCTTGGATGATACGCTTCAGCTCAGCCTTGTTGCCGCTGTTGACATAACAGTTGTTACCATCGGCAAAAAGCTTGTCGGTGTCCTGAGCCACAATCATAAGCGGTTGCAGCACCAACAAAAGCAATATCAAAGAGAGTCGTCTTGTCATTTGATGCGGGTGTTGTGGTTGATTATTACTATGGCTGTGTTTGCGGAGCTTTTGTTGGTTATCACCAGCTTCAGGACATCGTTCATGACAACGTGACTGTCACGGTCGGCAATAAGGTAGATGTTGCCGTCATCATGTCGGATTCCCTGGGCCAGCAAAGTATCGCCACGATACAGCGCAGTTTCTAAAGAGGCGGCTTGGGCATCATAAGGTATCACCACAAAAATCTGCTCACCTTCACGCGATTTGAGTTCGTAACTTACCGTGGCGTTGGCTTTGACACTGCGTTCGATAAGCGAATAGTTGAAATCCGGGTCTTCGCCATTGTTGAAATCACCCCTAACCTGATTCACCTCATAGCCCATCTGCCGCGACAGCATGCGGTTGAGCGCAAACCATTGCAGGCTGCGGTCTGTAATCCGGCATTCGTTGGGATGAGGCGTCACCTCGTCCATTATGGTCCATTGTTTGTCGTTTTCCAGAATATGTGCAGCGGCGTTCCATGCTTTTTCACGCGACTGCTCATCGGATTGACGCATTGAGCAGACCACGCTTATCAACCGCTGCAGTTCATTGTCGCCCGATGTTTGAGCCATGGTTGTAAAACCCAGCGAGAAAAACAACAACATCAACACAAAAGCCTCGGGCCAGAACTGACAATTGTCACCACTTGGCACCGACATGTTTCGTGAGACGCTGTTTTGCCGCAATTTAGGACCGCGTCTGACCAAGTCCTCGCAACGCTGCAATTGCGCAGCAGCTGTCTGGTTCACCTCAAGCATGGTCGGACGTTGCCCGGGCTGGTAGTTGAGGCATTTTTGCACCAACTCGCTCAACTGTGGCAACTCGCTGCGCATATAAGGAACCTTTGAAGCGGCATGTTGAGCGCGGCCGCCCCGACCGTTCATCACCTGGCAGCCCATTACCGCATAGAACACCGATGCTGCCAACGACCACACCTGACCGGCTTCGGTCGGGGCGGCCTTGGTTGCCTCCGGAGCCATGAAAGTATCGACCACAGCTTCTGCGTTTTCAACCAAAGCAAAACTGCCGTCTTCGTTAATTTTAATATTGAAAGGACTTACCGGCATCGTACTATGCGACATCAGTTGTCCGCTCACCTGCTTGATAATTCGCCATGCCGTCAGTTCGTTGCAATGTCCGGCAAGGTCTGCTGCATATAATACGTGGTCCATCATCTTTGTTTTTCAATTTCGGTTACTGGTACGGCATAAAACCTGGTTTTCACATATTTGTCGGTCACCGAAACCACTCCAATAGCATACCATTTGAATCCAATCTTTGTCAACACCGGACTGCCCGAGTAGCCTTGCAATATGCCACCGTCATGCGAAATCACATATTCAGGATAGCCGTCAGCGTCAAGCTGTATCTTCTTTTTGAGCACGCCTTCCGAATACTCCATCTCGGCTTTGCCCACACCCACCTTGGGGCAACCCATAGCTGAGATGACGGTTTTCGACAGTCCGGTCAGGCGGCTGAACTCCTTTTTACCAGCCAGACGGATAGTGCCTTTGGGGTTAAGAGGCATGTCGGAGGTTACACGCATAAAAGCAATGTCGCCCATCATCATGTCGACACGCCGCGGACGCCATGAAATGCTACGCCATAAATACTGGTGGTTGTAGTCGCCGTATTCCACAATTTGGTCGCGCGATTTGTCCATCACAAAGTCTGACGACTCAACTCTGAACAAAAACATGTAATCCGGCTGCATCTGGTAAACCGAGCAAACGCTGACCACTTCGAGCTTTTCACCGGTGTCGCATTGGTTAGCGGTCTCGGCCATCAAGGCCCATCGTACCGGAAGTGGCATTGTTCCACTATCCATATCCATACTCACGGTATCGTTTACATTAAGCCAGGGCTCGATGCAATGACGGGCGGTTACAAACAGCGAGTCGGCAGTCAGGAAAGCCAAGCCGGCAGTATTCCAGGCACAAGCGCCCAAAACCGTTGTCTTGCCTTCGTTGTATGAAAGTAATTTGACACTGTCAACCCTAATCTGATAAACCGACTGTCTGGCCTTGTCCATCATAGCAGGAGTTATTGGTCGGGTGTAATAATAACGGATTGCAAACACCGCAATCACCGCTGTCAGCAGCAACATCCACATCATCAGCGGGCGGCTGGCTTTGTTTTTGGCGGCCATCACTATGCCATTTGACGTGTATAATCCATCGTAGTGTATCCTAAACAGTATATCGTGTTTTTGTCCTTCGATGGCTATACGGTCGCCGTCTTGCAGGAAATGCACATAATCTATAGCAACACCGTTAACGCGGACCTCGTGTTCTTTGTAAGGCGATAATCTGACCAACTTCCAGCCACTATTGTCGCCGCAAGGCTCAATCACAGCTATTTCGGCATCTTCATACTGGCTGCTGTTGGGCAGTTTCATCTCGCAGTAGTCGGTCTGTCCGATACGCAACGGGTTGTCGGCATTGAGCAACTGACGCCCGGCACTTTGCAAAGAATAATATTTTTTCATCTTTTTGTCTCTTTATATGATTGGGCAATCAGCGGTATACATGCGACGAGGTCGTAATCGTAGACTTGCACGTTTTGTCCGGTCTTGTCTTCCTTTAGTTCGCGGTATGAGCAGAGATCGTAGTGTACTTTCTGTTTTTTGTATCTGTCTTTCAAGTCGTCGATGTTATGTTTTATCTCGTCACGTTCGGTATCAGTCGGCGGGCGGAATCCCATAATCAGGCGTTCCACACTCCAACGGTTGTGTTCCACAGCGGCTATTTGTTCTATTTCGGCCTTGGTCAAAGCATAATATTTGTCCCAGTCGCCTTCTTTGTGACCAAGAATACGCATCTTGGTGGAGATAGTCATCACATTGTATATGTTTGAATATCGGATGCTGAATGAACCTACACCACTCCACATCTTTTCAACCTCAGCAGCAGGCATGTCAGTTGGAATTTCTTTCTTGCCGTAGCTGCAGTTGTAGCAATAGTTCAAACGTTTAGCCATCTGAAGCAGCGGCAAACTGATGTCGTAACCGCAGTCATACATCCCAACTGGAACCAGATTCTTGAACTTTCCGTTTTTTCTAACCTCGTCGAGCAACCCGGCTTGCTTTAGATTCACAAACACAGGCACCTCGTTGCTATACACTGCATCAGGCAGGGTGAAAGCACGGTCAAAATTGACATCGGCATTGGAATCACAGAGCGCTATGGTTAGCAATTGGTCGTCACTCTCAGCCCACATCTCTATTTTTTGCTGCAGAACCGAGTCGAAAAAATCGGCTTCTACAAATTCCCATTCCACATCAACAAAATCCTCGCGACTGCCGGCATACCGAGGCTCGTGATATTGGGTGACGCAACGCTGGGAAAGGTCGAGCGAGCGATAATATGAGTTGTCGAAAAGTTGAGCGTGGCGTTGTGTAAACGCATTTTTGGGCGTTGAAATGTTACGGTCAACTATTGTAATGCGAGTGCGCAAAGTGTGGTTTCGCTCGTAGTTTGGGAAATGCATCGTCAAAGCCGTGTGAATGGCCAGGCTTTCGCTCAACTCGCTATAGCCGGCTATCACCAAATGCACCGTTTTGTTCGATTTTTCATCAATTTTTTCCCTATCCAGAGCATGGGTGAACAAAATATTCTTGGCCCATTGGTCTTCGATGGTAAAGGCGTAAAGCTCAAACTTATGCTGAATCTCGGGGTACAAATCGACCATCCGCATCAAGTTGAGGGTGATATTGTTGTGCAGCAGCAGATGGCATACCGGCTTAGCGACGCCTTCAGCTGTCGCCGGATAATCTGCGGCTATCAGCGCCAGCGATTCCAACACATCCTTGTCGCCAACCGCCTCGTCGGTAACCACACACAACTCATGATATTCCTTGCCACGGCACACATCGCCGAAACTGGCATGCAATTCGACACGGCAGCCTGCCCCTTCGTATTGCTTAATGATACTATCCCTTATGGGATGTGTGCCGATTATCAATATTTCTTTTTCCATCGTTTGATATTTTAATCCAATCCGTCAAGTAAAATAAATGCAGCCCAGTATTTGGGTTTGTCCCACCCTTTTTCTTTATGCGAACGGACAGTCTGTTTGGCAACCTCAAGGGCATCATGTTTGGTCATTTGGCAGCCTATCCAGTTTCTATAAAACTCTGTCATCAACATACATGTGGCATCGTCGTCCACCTTCCACAGCGACATCAGAATGGCGTTGGCACTGGCCATTTTGAAACCTCGCTGCAAACCGAACACGCCGTCGCTGGTTATGTAGCCCTTGCCGGTTTCGCAGGCGCTAAGCACAACCAAGTCAAGTCCGCGTAAATCGAGCGATGATATCTCCAAAGCCGTCAAAAAACCATCGTCAACTCCTTTTGGAATATAATCGCCATACCATTTGTTGTTGGCTCCTGCAAATAGCAATCCACAATGCGACAGAGGATTGTCGCCCAATTGCAGCGATTGTGCTTGTATCGTATCGGTCGCATCGTAGAAAAAGCCATGTGTTCCTACATGTATAAGTCTTTGATTATTACCACTTAACGCCTTAAACGAAGCCTCAGTGCCGTCTTTTCCAAGATAAGGTTTGATGTCGTATTCATGTTGCTCTGATTGGCTGATTATGCCGATAATGCTATCAGCTTCCCTTCTGGTGCCGTCAAGTTCTGGTATCGGCTCGGCTGCTTCACGCAAAGACCTTTCGTGGCTGTTGTAGGCATAAAGCAGAGATTCCTCACCGTTTTGCGAGTATTTTTTGTTGTCAGCAATCAACTCTTCAGTACCCATATTGTATGCCAGGCCTCCATAAACGGCTGCTTTGTAATCTGTTAACAACGACTTGTCGGTTGCCAGCTCACGAGTTGATGTGAGGCGGTAAACATTAAACAGATCAGATATGGAATAATATGCAACAACCTTTTCGCCATCATACCGAGGCCTGATAAAAGGCAGATACTCTATGCCAGTCACAAGCAACTCTCCGTCAGCCGCGAAATAAACACGTCCTGTTTCGGTAGTTGGAAAATACTTGATTATTTTGTCGGTCCAAACAGCTTGGCTGAGTTTCCACAACTGCTGGGCATCATCTTTCGAGAAGCTTTCAAACGAACAGTTTCTTAAGACTTTATCCAACGGGACCCCATTCAAAAACCCATTATAAATAAACTCTTTCATCGGAATGATTTTCGGCGCCTTCCAATTGCGTTTGACAAGTATAGCACCATATTCCCCTTCGGTTGTTTTGTAAAACTCAATCGCCAAATCGTCATCCGCCAATTTTCGGCTGACATTTTTCCATCCGATAGAAAGATGCGGTATATCGAAACCTTGTCCGTTGGCTTTCAATGCATTCAAAATCACATAGTCGATTGAATCGATGACTTGCTGAGGCGCTTCCTTATCGACCAACGACTTCCTGTACATCAGATTAAATATGGCTTCGGTGTTACCGCTTTCTATTATGTAGTTTTCAAATCCAATTGTTGTATTAAGCAGAAGTCCTTTCGAAAGCAACAACGCGTTGTATGCCGCCGATGCCAAGGAGTCTAAATTTTTGCCTTCGCGCATGCCCGCCGACTTGTGTGCGATCAGAATGGTTTTATCGATATATTCTTTAACCGACTCCCAGTATAAAGTTCGTTCCGACTCGCTCATCTCGCAGAACTCACGCTTAATCATCTTAACATAAGACTGATATCCCAAATTGTGATACCGCTGCGACATCTTGTGGTTGAGCCTCTCGGTATAAAGCTTCGACAAATCGAGCAGCGATTTCAAATAAACCTCACTGTCTTCTCCAAAATACAAACGTTTTAAGTCGGATGAGCGTCTGGAATACTTTATAGCTGGTTTAAATGCGTTACCATTGTAATGAAGTCTGGATTGTAAATCTAGATATAAAATTTCGTTGATTGTATCTCTTCCTTCGAAAGGGCCATTACCGTATTGCGCAAAAAGTTCACAACTGCCTTTCATCAATCTGTATGCTCCCCAATTGTCACCCCATTCCAGACTCATCATGGCACACCATAAAATGCTTTCGTTAAATTCTTTACTTCCCCAAGAATAATAATCATAATATAATGCTACTATCTTGTTCAGATCTTCACTAATGTCTACCGTGTCGTTGTTGGCTATTCTATTTATAATTTTATCTCGGTAATATATAACCGAGTCGTTAGCATAATCAACAACAAGATGCCTTCTGTTTTGTGAGAATAAACTTGCGGCAAATACAACACACAATATGGTAAAAACAATTCGCTTCATGATTAAAAATTAGCAGTTATACTTATGCCATATATATTGTCAGTATTTGTAGCAATGCCAACAACTGGTGAAACCTCAATTGCCTTGGCTTTATTATTAATATGTTTACTCCATTTGTATATAGGATATACAGCAGCCGCGCCGGCAGCTAAGCCAGTAGGAATTGTCACCCATAGACTCCAATCGTTATTGATTCCAACCATAACCACCAAGGCATCTCCCAGTAAAAAAGCGAGCGCGCAAAGATGGAAAACATCGGCCGATAATTTTTCAATCTGTCGTTTTTGATTTATCAATTCATAATTATAACTTCGGTTTTCTATATTATAGCCATTGTAATAGTCCAATGTCAGATTGGGCAGCGCCTCATTAATAGTGTCCGTTGCAACCTGCGAAAAGCCAGTCATCGGCGACAACATTATCAATAATATTATAATATGTTTTAATATTTTATCCATACTGAAACTATTACTTGAAATAATTAATAGGCGATTGTATCGGATTGCCAGTTGTAAAAATTCGATATGATAATCTTATTGAATAATAGAACATATCTACATACACCCTTGTTAAATTGTATTGTGCGATTTTATCCGCATTCAAATTTGGATAAAGATAAGGTCCTAAATGAAAATCCAATTGTAATCGCGTAAAACGCAAAAAACATCCTATATACCAACTAAAAGATGCTTTGTTGAAACAATCCTCATAAATACCGTCGTATATGTATTTACCATTTTTTGCATTATAATCAAGAAAAATATCGGAATGAAGCCCAAGCATTGCAAACCAAAAACACATATTCATATCTAATGCCAGCATATTTACAAAGACTCCTTCGCTTCTATCATAACTATGATTGCCAGCATATCTGACGTTTTTATAGCCTGCACTAAAATTAAAGCCAGAAATATCACCTATTACATAATAACCATTTAAGCCTATATCTACATCATTCATGTAAATATGATAAGGTTTATTGTATACATTAGAGAAATAAAAATAATCTTTCAAAGAAAAAGCGGTCGGTTCAAATATTGCTGCGCCAATATACAAGGAAATCTCGAATTTATCTTCTATTCTATTGGTTTTTTTCATAGGGTTAATCAATGTGCTGCGGCTTTGGGCACACACATACTGACTGGCAAAAACCGCCAGCCATAGCAATACAACCGTTACCGTTTTTCGCTTAATAATGGTAATACACATATTTGATTGCCCTCACTTTATACTTATTCTTTTTAATCCAGCCAGACTTGTCGGTAAAACTATTATTGGCTTGAAAGCTCTTCAACACTGCCCGGTTTTCCTTGTCATAGTCATAGTTTTGAAAATTAACGCTCACATAGCCGTCGTAATCTTCAGAACACGTCCAGTAATAACTGTCAACATCTATAGGTGTGCCGCCAATGGCTATTAGAGCTTCGTTCAATCTGTTAATATTGGATATCCACATCATCTCCGCATATGACGGAAGCCTCCAACTTGCCGCTCTGGGGTGAGATTCTCCGTTGTTTTTGTCATAACACCATTTCTGGGCAGGAAATCTGTCAAGACCTTCGGCATACATGTTCTGTAACATCATCAAACCAAACGGATAGCTGGAAAACACTGAATAATTGGTGATATTATAAACATTATATACATAATGATCCATTGGTCCCCAATAATCATAACTTTCGTCAGCTGAAATAACAACTATGCATTGATTGCCTCGGTAGAACACAACTCCTTCATTGCCATACGGGTCGACATAGTAATCATAAACATTAGCATTCACATCCATTTCGTTGATAAACAATTCATTTGCATTGAAACGTTCATCATCCAATTTCGGAATGCAAGAGCCCATCAACAATACTATTAAAACCAACAATATGTTTAACAAACCTTTCATATCATACTAATTTACTCCATCAATCTATTGCATCAATTAAAATGAATGCCGCCCAATATTTCGGTTGGTGCCATTGCTTTTGACTGCGTACGGTGTTTTTTGCCGCCTCCAATGCATCATGCTTGGTCATACCATCAGTCCAATTGCGGTAAAAAGCAGTCATCAGGGCACATGTGGCATCATCATCAACTTTCCACAGCGACATGAGTATACTGTTGGCACTCGCCATCTTGAATCCGCGTTGCAGTCCGAATACGCCATCCCGGTCTATCTCGCCTTTGCCGGTTTCACAGGCACTAAGTACTACCAGATCGAGCCCCCGGAAATCGATGGCCGATATCTCAAGTGCTGTTAAAAACCCATCATCCGAATCGTTTGGAATCGGATCGCCAAACCATTTTGCGTCGGCACCCGCAAAAAGCAAACCGCTTCTTGACAACGGATTATCTCCCAGTTCAAATCTTTCGATTTCCAGTGTATCGTTAACTCCGTAAAAGAATCCGTGAGTGCCTACATGTATGACGCGCTCGCCTCGTCCTCCCAAATTTTTGAATGAAGTTTCAGTGCCATCAGCTCCAGTGTAAGCGACCGCTTTCAGATTAAGTTCATCCGAACCATTGATAATGCTTACTATGCTGTCTGCCTCTATTTTTGTCCCATAAAGCTCGAGTATGCCGTCATCAGCGGTGCGCAACCCGTCATGTGCTCCGGTTTCAGTTGTGTTTACGTTGTAGGACAGGCCTCCGTACACAGCCGCCTCTCCGCCGTTGTAATCTGCACTGTCCGTTACAAGCTGCCGGGTGGATGAAAGACGATAAACATTATAAATGTCTGACATACAATAATATTCTTTCACTTCATCATCGGCAAATTTAGGTTTGATAAATGGAAGATATTCTATTCCTGTAACCATCAGATCGCCATCGGCCGAAAAATACACTCGTCCCGATTCGGTCATCGGCAAATATTTAACAATCTCATCGGTCCAAATGGATTTGCTCAATCCCCACAGATTGTCGGCGTCATCCTTTGAAAACGATCCGAACGGATTGTCGTTTAACGACTTACGCAGTGATTTTACAGACTTTCCGTTGAAAACGTAGTCTTTCAAATAGACTATCCTTGGGCTCTTCCAATCTTTTCTCAACAAAATTGCACCATACTCGCCCTCGGTGTTTCGGTAAAACTCCATGGCCAAATCGTCATCACCCAAAGCCGCACGCACATCTTGCCATCCTATCGACAAGTGAGGTATGTTGTACCCCATACCTTTCGACTTGAGCTCGTTTAATATCACATAATCAAGAGAATCCAATTTTGCCTGCAAAGCGCCATTGGCATATAATCTCTTCTTTTCCAACAGATTAGATATCGCCACCGAATCACCTTTTTGCTTGACATAGTTCTCAAATTCAATTGTGGTGTTCAGCAGCAAGCCCTTAGACAGCAGCAATGCATTGTATGCGGCACAGGCTATGGAATCTTGGTCATTACCATGATGACCGTTGGCCGAAATATGAGCAATATCTATTGTTTTGTCGATATAGCTTTTAACCGAAGACCAATACATGGTCCTCTCCGACTCGCTCATCTCACAGAACTCACGTTTGATCATCTTCACATAAGACTGATAGCCCAAATTGTGATAACGCCACGACTTGCGGTTATTCAAGCGCCGGGCATACAGCCTTGACAAATCGAGCAATGATTTCAAATATATCTCGCTGTCCTGTCCGAAATAATCCCTTTTCAAATCACACGATTTCTGTGAATATTTAACAGCGTCTAAATCAATGCCTATCTTAGTTGAAAGCTCCGATTGGTAATCCAGATAAAAAATCTCGTTGATTGTGTCTTTGCCATCAAAAGGGCCGTCGCCATACTGTTCGAATATTGTTTGGCTGGTCTGCATCAAACTTTGGGCTTGTTTGTCATCACCCAACCTCTCGCATATCAAAGCACACCACATCAGACAATCGGCATACTCCTTGCTTTCCTTGGTGCTTACAGTTTTGTATAAATCCAAAATATCGTTCAAATAATGATTGACCGAGTCGTTACCATTGGCAATTTCTGTCATAATCGTCTGTTTCAACACTGATACGCTATCGTTGACAGCCGACACATCGCCAACTACTTGTGCGAAGGAATCTGTATTAACTAACAATACAAAACTTAATATGACTAACAGACGCTTCATATTCAGAAATTAGCTGTTATACTGATACCAAAAGTATTAAACTGGGAATTTATGCTGATCATAGGCGACACCTCAATCGCATCAGCCCGCTTTTTAATATTTTGGCCCCATTTGTAAAATGAATAACCAACTGCACCGGATAGTGCAGCGGTACATGGTATATTTATCCACAAGTTCCATTCATTTTCAATCACTAAAACAACATCTACAAGCACAATCGCCAAAGGAAGTATAGCGCCCATATTATCAACTTCTCTCGCCCACATCTCTATTTTGCGTTTTTTATTTATCAACTCATAATCATAGCTTCTGTCAACAATGTTTTGGTCATAATAAAAATTATGTGAAAAACTGTGCAAATTGGTAACAATAGTGTCATTACGGGTAACATCGCCAGATTGTGCAAACACAAACTGCGATATCATCACAAAAATGCCTGCCAACAAAATCTTATATATAACCTTACCCATTATCATTACACTTTTAATCTATTTTATAATCTTTGATTTTATCACCATTGGTGAAAATTCTGTATGACAGCCTGAATTCCAAATAAAACGTACGCAATTTTACAGGATTCAAATTGTAATGAGCAATCTTATTAACACTCAGATGCGCCATGCCTGTACCTGCGCGGACTTCCAATTTAAAATCAACCACCCTGACACAAACTCCAGTAAAACATCCAATTGAATAATCTTTAATACAATCTTCATAAATACCTGCATAAGTTATAACATCATCTCGTCTGATACTTTTATCCAATAAAAATTCGGCATTAAAACCAATCAGGAAGTATGAAAATAAAGTAAAACCTGCTTCTGCTGTAAGCCATTTTGTATATATTCCATGATTATCAGAAAAAAATCTGCTATCGGCAAATCTTTCATACATAAAACCTAAGCCAAGATTAGTTCTTATATAACCATTGTGATGCTCTCTTGTTACACCTGCCGCGAAATATGTTGAATACATATTGTAACGGTCATCCATCACACTGCTGTTTGTGGCTGTATAAAACTCTTTGTGTTCAATACTGTTGAAAGCCACATAACCATATATATCATTGGCATTTGAAGATATTTTTGACAATTTGATGGGTTTGACCACTTCTTCAACAGCTTGGGCAAACAAGTTTACTGTTGTGCACGACAACATGCACAACAATGTCAAAAACGATAATATGTGTCTTTTAATAAGGATCATTTACGTTTTGATAATACACATATTTAATGGCTCTGACCTTGTGTTTGTTTTTCTTCATCCATTGTTCCTTATTGTCGAACGTACCGCCTAAAGGCTTTATCAAAGTTGCCCTGTTGGCTGCATCATAGTCCGATTCTGTACCGGCAATACTAATATAACCATCATAATCTTCGGCACACGTCCAATATGTTCCATAGGAATCTATTGGTGTTCCCCCGATATTGTTCAGTTTTCTATTTAATAAGATAAGATTTGTAGTGCTCAGTATATCATCCATTATCTTATACGACGGTAGTGTCCAGCTTTCAGCGTTCGGATTTAATTCGTCATTATTTTTAGCATCACACCATTGTTGAGCCGGAAACCTTTCTATTCCTTCCAATTTCATAAGCTGTAACATCCCCAGACTGAAATTCAAATTCTCCGCAACAGTGTCATTGCCGTGTATACCGTCTTTGAGCACCATCTTGTCCATCGGCCCCCATGCCGCTTCTGTTTCATCGGCAGATATTGCTATTACATACTTATAGTGGTTTGTTTTTGTAACAATTCTCACGATTACTCCCATATTGCCGTAATCATCGGTGTATGTGTCGTATAGTGAATATTGGTCTGTATTGTCGCCGACTATATATTCATCCGATTTCTGTGCGTCAAAGAAGCTAACCATACTGGAACAGAATTTAAAATCCACCAACGGCAACAACATTAGGATGAGGAATATGCGTCTCATAATCAATAATATTTTATGTCTGTTAATGCTATGTTATTACAATCAACGGTGGCCACAAACGGTCGCTGATTCTGATTTTCGATGCGCACTGTGCTGGTTTGTTGCGAGCCGCCAATCACCTTGTTTATCCTTATGGTGGTGGATCGGTCGGCATAGCTTATGGTAAGCGGATATACTATAAAACTTTCACCATTCAACTCTTTTTTGTTGTTGTGAAGCACTCTGTTCAAGCCGTGTATTTCGTTGATTGTAAACGATTGATAATACAATGCTGCATATTCAATCGCACTTATTCCGTCAAGATTTGTCAGAATGCAATATCCATTGTAAGTAATCTTTTCCATTTCAATTTCAACCGTCTGATTTGAAGGCGTAACATCAATTGAAGATCTTAATAGTATATTATAGGCCGGATTGTCATCATTATCAAATGAAACCATATAAAAATCTTCAATTTTATCGGTCAGCAAATGAAACCACAGCTCGTAGTAATCGGTTTCAGTATTGAATGTCACCACATCGGCCAAAAACAGGAAATGATATTCTATATTGCGATCCAAGTGATTGAATTTCAACTCTATATTGTGCTGTAAATCGCCAAAAGAGGTTTGTTTTTTGACCAATTCGTTATTCTGATTGTAGCAGTAGCCAACCATTCGTATAGCATGGTCGGAATCTATGGTATCAGGGCCGCCAATAGCATATGAGCCACCGGCTGTAGGCATCAGTATGCTGTCCAAATAGCCACTGGTGTTGAAAGTAAATGTCACCTCTCGATGGTCAGTGTCGGCCAATTCGTCGAAATTCTTCTGACAGGCTGTCAGACAAAGCGACAGTAATATGACATATATCAGTTTTCTCATATATCCATGACAAAATTATATGTTATACTTATACCCACTCTCGACCTCTCAAACAGTGAGCCGCGTAGCGACTGGTAATCGTATTGAGCCGATTCGTAGACATATTTCTGATTCATCATAGGCGCCAGGTCGTATTCATAGTAAGCGCCTATATTCAACTTCCGATACTTTACGCCGACATGCCCTCTGCAGCTGAAATGCTCATTGGCTATAGTCTTGTTGAAAACCGGTGTGCAAAAGTCCATTTCGGCTCCAATGTAGACACAATTGAAATTCCACCTTACCACATTGCATTGAGCCGATACGAAAATAGCCGCCTGATGCATGGTCAAATGCCTTGAATCGTCAAAAAACAAAGAATTCACCACATTGTATTTGGCTCCAAGATCGATGTTAAACAGATTTATGGTGCTCCCGTACCCGATTGAAAACTTGGGAGCGACAATCAAATTATTGTTGAAAGCAGTCTCAAGTCCCACGTTGGCATGGTATCTTTCGATGCTTCCAAGCCGTTTCTTTTTCAAACGGACCTTTTGGGCGGGCGTCTGCGCCATCAGCATGGCCGACATCGCCAAAAAGAGTGTCAATATGAGCAACCGCTTTGGATTCATACGATTTATCAGTTGGAAATTATCACAAAACTTATATCTTTATCGCAGCAGTTGATTACTTCAACCTCAACTTTGCTTATTGGTTTAGTAGGAAGATCAAATGCTCTTGCCCTGTATGATTCGCCCAAAACCACATGCCTGTTATCATCGTAATTCTCGTTCAGGCCGGCGCTGTTGGTAACGTGCACCTTCATGGTAACCAGTCCGCCGGCCTCAGGAACCACCGCCAGTTCCTGATAGCCCGAAGCCCTGAACATATGTTTTGAGCTACCATGTGCTTGCACCACCATTGTTTTTGTCCTAATCGATCCATCAGGATTCTGACCGCGGTTGATTTGTGAATTGCGTATCATCTCGCTGGTACGCTGATAAACATCTATGCCTTTGGCCAAACTGTCGGCAAATGCGTAGTCAAAAACCAAATGGCCATTAGTTGACATTGTTGTCTCATTTTCATCATTAAGCCCGACAAACTCCTTAGTGGCAATAGCCTTCAACTCATCGGCCGATAGTTGAAGAGCAAGCGTGTCCTGAGCGGCAACCGCATCACGCATGGATAAACACGCATCTATAACACCTTTAATTTTCATATTGTTATAATCGGCATCCTGCGATTGGGCCAACAATGTACACATAATGCAAATCAATGTAAATAAAACACGTTTCATGATACTATCTTATTTTTTAATTGCAATCAAACGAAAACCCACAGCGTCGTCCTTGGCATTCACATCAATGCCAACCTTTGAGCTTGCCGTCACTTCAGATGCATCCGACCTGAAGCCGCCGCCGCACACGGTGTAAAGAGTGTTGCTGGTGTCGCTAACAAATGCTGTGTTACAAAACTCACCCACATTACCGCTCATGTCGTACAGGTCAAGGATATTAGGCAACTTGCCTTGCTGTCCATCGCTTCGATGAGCTCTGTTTCCGGAATTGTCTTTATACCAAGCCACCTTGTCGACATCGTCGCCACCCACATACAGTGTCGTTTCGTGATATGCTCCGCCATGGGCAGCATATTCCCATTCCTCTGCCGACGGTAAAGAAAACTCGACACCATTGAGCAGCCTATTGAGCTTGATGATATAAAAACAAATCTCTCCGTATGAGACATTGGTCATTGGCATGCCGGACATGGATTGGTCGTACCCTCCTCCCATGATGCCGTACCACTGATCCACTGTGCATTCAAACTGACTCATCCACAAGGCATCCGGCTTGACGACAACCATTTTTTCAAGTATATCTTCTATGGTCTGCATCTGCTGTAACGACAGATTTTTATCAAGATAGAGGTTATATGACGAATACTGTTTTTCCAACTCAGCTCGCTTACTGGCCAATAGCTCTTTATTCTCCGCCCTGCTGTCTTTCTGCCGCTGGTTAAGCAACAAATATGAACATGTGGCAAACACCAATAGTATTATTACTATTGCTGCGGTCAGTCCGAGATGTTTGATAAACTTGTTGTGCTGGTCGGCTTTTCGAAGAGTCTCCATGGCTGCGTCATAGCTCGAGTCGTAATGCTGCTGAGTGTCGCGTTTACCCAATGACGGCACCAGCCTGTCGTTGATCATCATTTCGACAGTAACCCCCAGAGCCTGTCCGAAATTCACTTCGGAATACTGATTTTGCAGCAATGCTGTTTTGATATTCTCAGGCAAACCATCCGGCACACCGTTGAATTTATTGTCCGGATTGACTGGGATGATATGTTTATTCTCTTTTATAGCCAGCGATATTTCCTCGCGCACCCAGTCATCCTCGTTCACGCAGCGCACCAAGGCGTTTTCTGACATAACTATCATGAAAACAGGGGCTTCAATCACGGCTGCACGTATCTTGTCGTTAAAATTGCCGTCACGCAGCTCATCATAGTCGAGAAAGACCGAATAGCCGCGTTGTATCAGCATCAACTGAAGTATTCTCGCGTATTGGGCACCTCCGTCGCGCCTGTAGCTGATAAAGATATCGTATTTCTTTTGAGCCATTTTACTTGTTAACTTTTTTCAGAATCTTTGGAATTGCCAACATCAGGAAACTGTCGTATTTCAGATCATCGGGTTTGATGCGGCGCAAATCATTATACGAACACAAGTCTATGTAAGCCGGATCCTGCGGATTGCTCTTCAATTGCTTGCGGTATTGCCTTTTCATTTCCTTGGTCAAACATTCCTGTTCGTCGTGCATGCGCTCTTCCTGATTTAGAGGGCGGTATCCCATTATGAGTTTTTCCACCACCCATCTGTCATGTTCGCTCTTTGACAAAGCCTCATTGCAATCCTCCCAAACACTTTCGTCATTCTTGTTGGCTTTCCCAATCAAAGCCACCTCTTTTGCCCTAGTTTCAAAGCAATCAGAGCATATTATGTTTGACAATTTTTCCTTAACAATCAGCTGTTTGTCTTTTTCGCTCATCATCGGCATCATCTTCTCTTCCATTATATAATACTGGAATGCATTAAGCGATTGGGTGTAGCGTTGCGCGTTGTAAATATCTTCCGCTGAAAGATTTTTAAAATCAGTGCCAAGAGTATACACCCTGCCTGTCAACACGGCTTTGCGGGTATCTATACTGAAAATGTCTTCCTTTTGCTTCGACTGGCAAAAATCTTCGATATCCTTTTCAGTTACCATGATGCAATCATCGTCATCTGAATGCCATTCATTCAAAATCTGCAATTCAACATCGGTATACGAATCGTAATTATTGCATTCTCCGTTTACCGTCACTTTGCAATATTTTGGCAAATTACACAGGTATTCCTCTTGCTCAATTTTGTCAATTATGTTAGTGTCCGAACTAATCAGCGTGATTACCGTGCGGCTGTTGTTGATAAAATGTGCCGAAAGCGCCACTTGACGAGCCACAGCCAACAATATGGCACTGTCACCACCAATCACCACATGCAAATGTTTATTGGCATTACATCCAAAAGCGATATCTTTAAGTCTATCTAAAACATAGGCACGGGCAATGTACCAGTTGTTGATAATCTCAGGCGAATAGTCGCTGCCGTCTTTTCTTTTTAAAAACTCAAAAGGTTTTTCCAACTGTTTAATCATCGCCATCCTTTTTTATGTTAATATCGTTAATATCATATCCCGACGGACGCTGGTACAGACGCAGGCCAAACCAACCAAGCGATTTGATAATGTGCTCGGTAATCTGCGACTGTTGCCACTCGAAGGCTGTTAGTTCGCTATCGGTAATGTATGCATAAACCTGCATCGGCAAACCTGCATCGGTATGCTCAAGCCAACGCACTATCATTCGCGGCTGCTGTGAAACGTGCGGATTGTTCATAAGCCAATGAAAAAGGTAAATTCTGTAGAGATGAGCATTCAAAACGCCTTCTTTCAGTTCCTCTTTAGGCAAGTATTTGCCGGCCACATCATCTTGTTTCAGATAGTTAATTTCCTCAGTTGTAAGAGAGTGGAAATAACTTGTGTCGACTATATAAGTCATGTACATACGACGACCGTATGTCTTGCCCTCAGCCATTTTCTGACAATTGATGAAATGGTCGGAATGCAAGGCACTGATGGGGATTGTCGATGTTGTCGTATCCCAATTGTACACTGTCACGGTGGTCAACGTTACGCGTTTCACCTCGCCGTCAACATTGTAAGAAGGCACCTGTATCCAGTCGTCGATATTAAGCAAATGGTGCAGTCTAAGGTGAACAAATGCCGCGGCTCCTTTAATCTTATCCTGAAATATCCATCCAAGCAGGGTGCCCACAATGCAAATGGCCACGTAGTATCGTGAATCTTCCTTAATGTCAAAAATCATCAAAAAGCCTATTATCCACAACACCATAAATATCAGTATTGATATCTGACACCAGGTAATGCCGTTTTCCTGCTTGCGCAGATTGAAGATGTTGGTTAAGGTCAAGCACACCAAAATAGCTATTAACACCACCAACGACACGCATGTCAATTTATACCAATGACTATGCAAAATTTCTTGTACGATATCGTCGCAGTAGTGCCAATGCGACAATAAATGTGGCGTAAGCAAGACAACAATCAGCAAAGCCAGCAGCCACCATATTTTCCATACAGCCCCCCAAATCTGCCGGCCCAAATTTTTCGACGCCAGATTCTTTTTTATGAATTTTTCGAATAATATGTGCTTCATGATCTTCTTGTTTATAAAAAACTTTTCGCAAAATTATGAATACTATTTGATTTTTCCAAGAAAAAAAAGGTTGATACAAGCAAACACCACCTCATTCCACACCATCAAGCAAGATAAATGCCGCCCAATATTTTGGTTCCTTCCATTTATCGTTTGAGCGAACTGCTTGTTTTGCTTTCTCAAGAGCGTCATGCTTGTTGTCGCCTTTCATCCAATTCTTATAAAACTCAGTCATCAAAAAACAAGTTGCGTCATCGTCAACTTTCCACAAAGACATTAAAATACTGTTTGCACCCGCCATTTTAAAACCTCGTTGCAAGCCAAACACACCGTCAGCCGCAACATAACCTTTAGCTGTTTCACAAGCGCTTAATACAACCAGATCGAGACCTCTGAAATCAAGTACTGATATCTCTGACGCTTTCAAAAATCCATCTTCAACACCTTCCGGCAAATCATCACCAAACCACTTATTGTCGGCTCCGGCAAATATCAATCCGCTATACGAAAGCGGATCGTCTCCTAGTTTTAGTCTTTTTATGGCTATACTGTCAGATTTGTTATAAAAGAATCCATGTGTGGCAACATGTATTAGAGCTTGGTTTGTGCCGCTCAAATTTTTGAACGCCGCTTCAGTACCATCATTTGACATATATGCGACAGCATGAAGATCTTTAATATTGTTTTTATTGATAATACTGACAATGCTATCAGCCTCACGTTGCGTGCCAATCAGATCTTGAATGCCGTCTACCACTTCGCGAAGACGATGTTCGCCGTCATTAAAGGCATATAAAACATCTTCTATATTTTCTTTAGAATACTTTTCTTTGTCTGCCTGAAGTCTTTTAACACTCATGTGGTAATCCAAACCTCCAAAGATGGCAGCCGTATTTCCGAAATATTCTACATTATCAACCACCAGCATTCGGGTTGATGTAAGACGATAAACGTTATACAAATCATCAACACAACAATAATCAATAACTGAATCTCCTTCGCAAACAGGTTTTACAAACGGAAGATATTCAATACCAGTTACCAACAGTTCTCCTTCAGCGGCAAAAAACACACGGCCCTCATCTGTGGTAGGAAAATACTTGATAATGTCATCTGTCCAAACCGCCTTGCTCAACTTCCACAGTTTTTCGGCATCATTTTTTGAATAATTTTCAAAGCTGCATTCGTCAAGCGCTCTTGCCAAACTCTTGCTATTGTTTTTATTATAAGCCACATACTCTTTCAGATGAACTATTTTTGGGGCGTCCCATTCGCGTTTTATCATCACTGCGCCAAAGTTACCTCCCGATTGTTTATAAAACTCAATTGCAATATCATCAGCAGACAGCTTGTTTCTGACGTCTTTCCATGTTATTGATAAATGAGGTATAGTGAAGCCCTGCCCATCCCTCTTTAATGCATTGATAATAACGTGGTCGACCGAATCAATTGTTGCTTGTGAAGCTTTACGCGTTGCCAAATCCTTCTTGTACATCAAATTCAAAATTGCTTCGTAGTTACCACTCTCTAAAACAGATTCCTCAAAACTTATAGTTGTATTTAATAAAAGACCTTTTGACAGCAACAATGCATTGTAAGCTGCAACAGCCATAGAATCCAGGCTCTTGCTTTCGCGTCGGCTTCTAGCTGCTATATGCGCGATGTCAATCGTTTTATCAATATATTTCCTGACTGACATCCAATAGGTGCTTCTTTCATACTCGCTTTTTTCACAGAACTCTCTTTTAATTATTTCAACATATGTCTGATATCCTTGATTATGATACTGTTGTGATTTTTTATTATTTAATCTTAATGCATATAATTTTGAAACATCAAGTAATGATCTAAGGTATATATCACTCTTAGGACCAAAGAAATCTTTTTTCAATTCACATGATTTTACTGCATTTTTTCTTGAAAGAAGGTCAGTGCCTGCATTGTAACACAATTCAGATCTTATATCAAGGTAGAAAATCTCACTAAGAGTATCTTTACCATCAAAAGGACCATCGCCATATTGCTTAAACAGCTCTTTGCTTCGCTTTAACAACTGTTCCGATTGTTCATTGTCACCAGCACGTTCACATATCATCGCACACCACAGCAAACATTCAGCATATTTAGTACTGTTTTCGGTATAAACTCCCTTGTATGTATTAAGAATGTTATTTAAATCAGAATCGACCCTATAAATACCTGTTACAATATCTTTCTTTGCATCGTTTATATACATGTCAACGCTTTGTGACAAAGCGTTTAGCGATAACAAAAAACATAATGCTATGATATATAAGTGTTTCATATTCAAAAACTGGTTTTTAAACATACACCATAAACTGTATTATCGGCATTCAACCCGATTATTGGTGCTATTTCTATAGCATTCGCTTTTTGCATAATATGATTTCTCCATAATATGCACGGAATCATAATAGACATTCCGACTAATGTCGCACATGGTATGTCAACCCATAAATTCCAATTGTAGTCATAAACCAAAACTCCATTAGCTGCTATTACCCCAATTAAGCCAATATATCCTAAAACGTTAACTTCACTCGCCCACATCTCCAGTTTTCTTTTTCTTTTCACCAATTCATATTCATAATTCATATTCACAATATCCATGCTGTTGTAAAAATCTAAAGCAAGATTTGGCAATTCTGCAACAATACTGTCATTTGAAGTATAGGTATTATTAGTCTGTGCCAGCCCTACATCATCTAACCGTAGTATTAAAAAAACAAATATGACAATAAATACTAATCTGTTCATGTCTGAATATTATATCGCATTAATCATCTAAAGTTTCATTTATCTGATAGACGTTGCCTGTACTGAATACTCGGAAAGACAGCATAACTTCGATATACAAACCACTTGGCTTCTTTACGTGTTTATATGTCTCCTTTATTATATCAAAATCTACATGAGGTATAAAATAATAGCCGGCATGCACTTCAAATTTTGCCTTTAACAAACGGAGATTGAAACCCAAATAAGACTTTAATGCTACTTTATTATAATCTTGTAAATAATCTCCAGATGAATAATTATTATGATATGACAACAAACAATCAGCGCTTACTCCTATCGAATATATTGAGAACTCTATATTAAAATCAAAATTTATCCAAGAAGAATAAAACCCGTAATGATCAGCAAAATATTTATTATTTGCCATTCTTTCATAAATATAGCCCAAACTTGCTGACATTCTTGTTTTTTTTACACATAGTTCCCCTTTTAACCCTCCCGTTATTGAAGAAATGTATAAACTTTTCAAATCTGGGACCCAAGCTCCATCAAATGACATTCCTGACACATAAACCAGAATGTTCTTTGTGTAAATTTTTGCTTGTGAAACTTTTAAAGGTCTAACAACAGCATCATTGTTTTGAGCACAAGAAACACTTCCACACAAAACTATCATAAACATTAGACAGATAAATATGGCTATAGTTTTTTTCATCTTTATAAGTCTTATGTTGCTTGTGCTATAATGCTTTATTCCTCCATTCCGCCCTCTTTCAACAGGTTTTCCAACTGAGCGTTTATGATATCCAGAAGGTTTTCGGCCTCCTGCTGAAGGCGCTGGTGCTCATTCAGTTGTTTGTCACATCTGTCATATGCCATGTTCACCAAACGCTCATATTCCTTATCCGACAGGCCAAGTCCTGTCTGCGGCATGGTTTCCCATTTGGTCGACATTTTGTAAAACTTGTCATGCGTGCTTTCGGGCAGGTGAGTCAGAAGCATCAGATAGGTGTAATAATAGGCTTCCACGACAGTATGGTTGGTCATATAATCCAGCTTGAGCATACTGAGATAGGGCGTAACGGCCTGCGGGACCCAATGAGCTATCTCGCCTTCTATCAAATCGGCTGTCTCCCTGTACTTGTCAAAAGTGCTTGAAACTTCATCAAAGCAGCTCTCGGTATATGCGTCAATTTCGTTCACATCATAAGGATTGATACCATGCAGCCATAATAACGGATAGTAAAACTCCGAAACTTCAATTTTGCTCCGTTGCACATTTTTCAACAGGTTGTCTGTCTCTTTCTCATTCAGTGCCAATTGTTTCAACAACAAGTTTTTATAGTCATCCTTATCTTCCTGATTGGTTGCTTCAGAATAATCTTTCAGATAACTGCTCCACTCATTGAAGGCCGCATTGTTGATCTCATCAAGGTTCACCATAGCCTGCGTCCTCACAAAAAGGCTATCCGAAAGACGTTTGGCCATAGGCTTGTAAATGGCATTGGCTATCACCAAAAGCAAAGCCAAAACCGCAACGGCTATTGCCGATCCCACTATCCAGCGTCTGCGTTTCATGTAATATGCCTTGCTCTTCAGATAACCCTGCAACTTTTTTATCTGCATGTCGAAATACACATCTGGCATCGGTGCCAGTGACTGATACATGCACAAATCCTCCATACCTTTGGGCATAGGGTCGGGCCAAGCAAAGCCGGCAAGCATGATTGGGATGATGTTCTTGTGGTTTTCCATCGCGCACATCACCTCACGGCGCACCCAGTCGTCTTCACTGACGCAACGGTCAAGTGCATTAGGCGGCAACACAGCGATAAAATCCTTACAGTTTTTGATAACCGAAAGCAATTGCTCATTGAATTTTCCCGAATTCAGCGCCTCCACGTCAATGAAAACGCGATAACCCAAGGCCTTCAACCTTGTGCAAATCAAATTAGCCTGACTGAAGCTCTCGCGTCTGTAGCTGATAAATATATCGTATTTCTTTTGGGACATAATGAAATATTTTGCACAAAATTATTAAATACTTTTATAAAAACAAAGAAAAAAGGACCAACATTCAAAGATTATCCCAACTGTCAACTGCTAACTGCTAACTGTCAACTGTCCAATAAATGCACCATCATCTCCTCCGTCACATTCGCCATGCCTATCTTTGTCAGCTCATCATGTTCCGGAGTTCCCTTTCGGACGATGTATTTCCTGCTGTGGCCGTCGACAGTCGCCTGAATGAGGTAGTTTCCCTTAAACTGCTGCTCAATCCGCAGGTTCTCGACCTTCCGGCCGCTGCTGTCATATAAGACTCTGGACTCTTTTGGCGCCTTCAGTCCCCACGAGACCAAATTGCTGTCAAGCGTCCGCTCCACAGAAGAAATCCATTGTTCTTCAACGTTATACGTACAGGCAATCGATCGGAACGACTGTATAGCATCCGCGACTTCATGTATTATCGTCTCAGCCTTACGGATTCCGTTATCCCCAGCGACAGCCATAACATCATCTAGCGTTATATCCGTGTATTTGCCGTGAATCATTATACAATGTCGCATCTCAGGCAAATAACCTCCAGTATCGAAAATATAGGTCATATCGTATGCCGGCGAAAGCGACCAGCGACCTCTTTCATCCATCAGGAATGAGAAGTTTTTGACATGGTCGTCAGTGTTGTTCGCAAGAACATTGAACACCATCCTGCGGAAAACCTCTTCACTGTCGTGTTCAGGAAGTCGCATCTTTCGACAAACCCACAGCAAGCGTTCATAACTGTCAGCTTCGGGGTAAAGCGCGGCAAGAGTCTGCATGTGTAGTTTTCTGTTACCATCACGATCAAATCTCTTTGTGACAAAATGCTTCTCTCCTTCCACATCCACCAACCAACATGGCATCATATTTATCCCTGCTTTTACAGCCATTTCGTAGTATGCCATCTCCAACTCCGCTGTTGAGCGTTCTTTCATTCCCAACTTCAGAATACAATAATCATAACCGTCCAAATCACTTACCTGACCGCTGCGGATTTCACCAGTTGTACGATTTATGGCGATAATTGCCTTGGGCAGCCTTCCGCCCGCCGACGTGCCGACAGCCATCAAAGCTTGCATTGTCAGCGATTGAGAAGCGTCAATACTTGTATATTCACGTTGTTGATAAATCTGATTGGCCAAATCTATCAATGCCTTGACATCGACATTATCCGTCAACTGCAAGTTTGAGGTTTCCGGCTGGAACTCCAATGCGCCCATTGCTCTGTGTCCGATGAATGCCAGCTTGTCGAGAGGTGTGATTTCCCCCAACTTTATTCCATGCTGCTTGCGCCACTGCTCAAAAAGCTCGTTACCCCAGGCGTCAGGCAAGGAGTCCGCAATAAACGGAGGCAATTTTTGATATATCTTTTTCTCAGTATTACCGAATATCGGACGAAGAATCTGTGGTTGTTTTATCGAAATATCAAGTGGCGAAATGTCATAACCCAAACCAACCCATTCCGGATTAAACTCAAAATACGGAATATTGCGCCGCAAATCAATACTAAGCCTACCGACTTCACGACCCCAAAGAAAAACCTTTAATATTTTTGTGGTTGCCATAATTCTTTACTTTTTAGATGAAGAATGCCTGATACGCTGCGCTTTCCTGCCGTTATCCTTAATCAGATACAACGATTCCGGAAGCTCTGGCAACAAATTGTCAAGTCCGTCAATACACCTTATAGCTTTCAAAAGCAGCAATAAAGTACTTATTGACATATTTGGTGCCATACCGTTTTCAAATCTGTGAATGGTGTTGATAGTCACTCCCGACTGTTCCGCCACATCCCTTTGTGTCATCATAGCCCTCATTCGATAGTCCTTAAATCTAGCACCCAACATCTGCACCAGCTCCGGAATTGAATATTCATAATAATCGGTTCTCATATTATATAAATTATCTGATATGATATTTTATTTGCTATTTTTATATTTAAATTATCATTATTGTGTATTTACACCGCAAAGATACAAACATTTTTCAAACCACCAATAATTTTCGCATAAAAAAATAAAGACGCCGCGACGCGGCGTCTCCACTTTCCACTTTAAACTTTAGAACTACTCTAAACTTTAAACTCTAAACTAGTTTAGTCCTCATCCTTCTTCGACTCCTCGTAAGCCTTCAACAGCTTGGTCTGGACATCGGCCGGAACCTGAGCGTACTCGGCATATTCCATTGTGAATGAGCCACGGCCTGAGGTGAGTGAGCTGAGTGATGTCGAATATCTGTCCATCTCTGCCAACGGCACCTTTGCGCGGATAATCTGGTAGTGACGGTCTGAGTCCATACCCATGATGATAGCGCGACGGCCCTGGAGGTCGGTGTTGACAGCACCCATCATATCTTCCGGCATGCGGACTGTGAGGTCGTAGATAGGCTCCATGATCTTCGGGCCAGCTGCCTTAAATGCGATTGAGAATGCCATACGGCCGGCAATCTTAAATGCCATTTCGTTTGAATCGACCGGGTGCATCTTACCATCGTACACGTAGACGATGATGTCGCGTGCGTAAGAACCTGTCAATGGGCCTTCTTCCAAGCGCTCGTTGATACCTTTCAAGATAGCCGGCATGAAACGTGCGTCGATAGCGCCACCGACGATGCAGTTCTTGAAGATGAGCTTGCCGCCCCACTGGAGGTCGTACTCCTGAGTGTCACGGACCTGGAGGTCGGTAGGATCGGTGTAGCCTTCATAGTAAGGAGCCAAACGCATGTGCACTTCACCGAACTGACCTGAACCGCCTGACTGCTTCTTGTGACGGTAGTCGCCGTTAGCCGACTTGGTAATGGTTTCACGATACGGGATCTTAGGTGATGCGAATTCAACAGCGATCTTGTGAACGTTGTCGAGGTACCACTTGATGGTGTTGAGGTGATATTCACCCTGGCACTGGAGGATATTCTGTTTCAACTCACGTGACATACCTGTGATGATAGTAGGATCGGTCTTGTGCATATCGTTGAGGATACCGCCGAGTTTTTCATCTTCCTGTGAGTTGACAGCTTTGATAGCGATTGAGAAGATAGGTGTCGGGAACTTGATGGCCGGGAATGCAGCATCAGCAACTTTGGCATCAACCAGGCTGTCGCAAACGCGCACATCTTTCAACTTGATTGTCGAGATGATATCACCTGCGCAGGCTTTCTCAACTCTCTCACGGTTTTTACCGTTTGAAATAAGTATCTGTGAGATACGCTCTTTGTTGCCGGTGCGTGGGTTGATAAGGTCCTGAGCCTCTGACACTGTGCCGCCGTAGATACGTGCCATGGCGACGTCACCAACGTTCTGCTCGTTGGAAATCTTGAAGAAGAACATTGCTGTAGGCTCGTTCACATCGTTGTGGAACTCTGTGCCGTTTTCAGCCTTGACAGGAGCGACGTGTGCCGGTGATGGGCATGCGTTGATGATGAATTCAAGCAAACGTGTCACGCCAGCGCCACTCTTTGCTGCGCCGCAAAGCACTGGGAACAGCTCGCGTTTGGCGATACCCATGCGGATACCTTTTTCCATGTCTTCCTCTGAAAGTGTGCCTTCGTCGAAGAATTTCTCCATCAAAGCGTCGTCACCTTCAGCGGCGTGCTCGATGAGCTCGTTGTGAAGCTCTTCAGCTTTGTCAGCCAAGTTGGCAGGGATGTCCTGAACCTCAGGAGCGCCGTTGCCGTTCTTGAAGACGAGCATCTTCTTCATGATGAGGTCGATGACAGCGTTGAAGCCCTCGCCTGTGTTCACCGGGAACTGGATAGGAGCGACTTTCTCGCCGAAGTATTCCTTCAGCTGATGGATGGTGTCGTCGAAGTTGGCGTTGTTGTGGTCCAACTGGTTCATGAAGAACACAACCGGCTTGTTTGTGTTGGCGGCGTGTTTCCATGCGTTTTCGGTTGTGGCCTCAACACCCGACTGAGCGTTCACCGTGAAAACAGCTGTATCGACGGCACTCAGACATGAGACGATTTCGCCTGAGAAATCGCTGAAACCAGGAGTATCCAGGATGTTGATTTTCTTGTTGTTGTAGATTGTGTAGCACAAGCTTGAGTTTACAGAGATTCCGCGCTCCATCTCGATTGGGCGGTAGTCTGACACCGTGTTCTTGCTAGTGGTGTCACCTTTTCTGTTAATGAGCTTGCCTTCGAAAATCATGTTTTCTGCAAGCGTGGTTTTTCCGGATTTAGCAGCTCCGATGAGAGCGATGTTCCGAATTTCGTCTGTCTGAAATACCTTCATTTTTCTAAATTCTATATTTATTAATACTTTTTTTCAATTTGGGCGCAAAAATACAAAAAATAATCGAATGTCAATCAATTAATTTCGATTATTTTTTCACCCCCTAAAGCTAATGGCTAATGGCTAATGGCTAGTGGCTAAAGACTAAAGACTAAAGACTAAAGACTAAAGACTTTTTGTATATCGTTCCACTGCTCCTCTTTAAGCTTTGCTCCGAGGTTTTGGATGACGTTACCGGCGAGGCAGGTGCCCAATTCGCCGCAACGCTGCAGCTCATAGCCATTGATGAGTCCTGCCATGAAACCTGCGGCATACATATCGCCGGCGCCTGTGGTGTCGATAACCTTTACCTTGTTAACGCCAACTTGAACCATCTCGTTGCCACGCTTGATCAACGAGCCCTTGCTGCCGACTTTCACCACCGCTATTTCGCAAGTGTTTGCAATAAAATTCAGAGTTGCTTCAGGAGTGTTGTGTGTCAATGCCTTAGCCTCTTCCTCGTTGGCAAAAACGATATTGATTTGAGGTAAAAGTTCAAGCAAAAAGTCACGATTTTCCTCAACGACATTGTATGAGGCGAGGTCCAAAACCACCTTGCAGCCAGCCTGTTTAGCAAGCTCGATTGCCTTCTTGAACAATGGACGGTTGGAAATGAGATAACCCTCAATGTAGCAATAGTCCCAGCCCTGGAACAAATCAAGCGACAGGTGTTCGGCGCTCAGCATCAGAGCGGCTCCCAGATGTGTGGCAAAAGTTCTTTCTCCGTCGGGCGAGATTATGGCCTGGGCTATACCCGAGCGCACATTGCCATGGAACATGATGGGTTTCACTCCCACCGACTGCATGGCGTCGTCGAAAAACTTGCCAACCTTGTCGTTGCCTGTAAAACCGATAAATCCGGTCGTGATGCCGCATTTTGCCAAGCCGTGTATGGTGTTGGCAGCCGAGCCGCCCGGAGCCATAGCGTTTTCAAACTTTTCCAGAGCCTTGCCCACCTTGGCCGAAGTGGTTTCATCGACCAACTGCATTGAACCCTTCGGGAGATTCAACTCGTTGAGAATGTTGTCGTTATCGATTCTCGTCAAGATGTCAACTAATGCATTACCGATGCCTAAAACTTTTTTCATAACAATTTATAAAAAAAGAATGAACAACCGAGTGGCATTCATTCTTCAATTAATAACATGAAACATAAAAAATTACACTTTGTAATCTCTCTGCGCCCCCTTCAGGACTTGAACCTGAGACCCCCTGATTAACAGTCAGATGCTCTAACCAACTGAGCTAAGGAGGCTATAACGGTTTTCTCCGTTTGCGGTTGCAAAAGTACAACCTTTTTTGATACGCGCGACAAAAATTTGAGATATTTTTTGATTTTATCTTTAATTATTTGATAATCAATAATATAATTATCCAAAAATTGTCTGCCAAAGTATGGAAATGTCGAGCCAAAGCGACCATTTTTCGTAATACTGCCTGTTGATTTTCACCTTGTCGGGCCAAATAACCTCGTCGTTGTACTTGTTAGGGTCGTCTTGCTCAGCCAGAAGTTTGTCTTCGTGGCGGTATTTTATCGAAGCTGGACCTGTCAAGCCGGGACGAAGCTTGAGTATCACACGGTCGTCACCCTCAAGCTTGTCGGCATAGCCAGGCACATCGGGGCGAGGCCCAACAAAACTCATGTCACCTATTAATATATTGAAAAGTTCCAAAAACGTGTCGACTTTGCTTTCACGCAGCCATCGGCCGAAAGGCTGTATGCGCGGGTCGTCGGCTGTGGTCACCGAATTGCCGTCCTCGGCGCCCTCAACCATTGTCCTGATTTTAAAAATCCTGAACGGCCGGCCGTTTTTGCCAATCCTCACCTGCCGGTACAAAAATCTCCCTTTGGGCATTCTTATCTTGTGAATAATAAAAATCACCAGCAATACCGGCGACAAAACCACCAGCAATAACAGGGAAAATATTCTATCAAATATGTATTTTAAAAACATAATTCTTTGTTCTATCCTGTAAATGTTAGTTGTTAGTCTTTAGTCGTTAGTCTTTAGTGGGACTCAAAACACTAAAGTCTAAGGTCTAAAGTCTAAGGTCTATACTGATAACCATGCATATTTAAAACCGCCTTCACATTTCTACTCGGAATAATATTCCTAAACGGCAGCAACACCCTCACAATCAATCCAAACCACCATTTATAACTGATTTTCAACTTGCAATACGCCTTGCGGAATTTAAAATTCTGCTCCAAAAACGGCTGAATATTCGAGTGTTCGGTGATGCTTCGAGCGCCATCGGCAACATATTTTAGATGCTTTTCTTCAAGATAGTATTCGTTCATCTTATAGAAAAAGCCATAGTAGGGATAAGTCGCATTGTGCTTGTATTCAGGCAAAAAACCTATCACACCGTATTCGCAAGAATCATCAAACAAATGCACAGCGCAAAAACCGACCAATTGTTTAGTTTCCTTGTTGAAAGCGCCCCAATAATCATAATTGTTTCGTTCACAATGGTCCAAATACTCGTTGAAAACCTGCTCGTTCATTTCACGATCTGTCACCTTGTAATCGTCGAAAGTGGCCTTGGCTATAGGATAAGCCCATTCCCTAAACAGTTTTTTATCAACAAGTTTGTATTCAAAAACTTGAAAACAGCGACGCAATTTGTTACGCTCGTTCGACGACAATTCTACCATCCCCCCGAAAGAGTCTTTAATCAGATACCAAAATTTGGTGACTTGCTTACAATCGAAATCATACGTGTTGCGAACAAACCATCCTCCTTGATGCAACAATTCTTTGCATTGAGAATCAGATAGTTCTGGCTCACAATCTGGAGCCAAATTATATCTCCACGCATGCCGATATAAGAAAAAGTCGTAGTTCAAAGCACCCGTTTTTTAACAGCATTAAATGCGTAACAGACAAAATTATATATAGACTTTATCAAATTCAGTTTCTCATTCTCGCGATAAACCTTCCAAACATCACGCGAGGCTTTGAATTTGTTGCTTGAGGCAGATTTTCCGGTTACACGGTATTGCTGCAAAACATCCTCCAACGGATATGCCTTGAAACCTTTTCGGAATATGCTTAGCCATGCTGCCATATCATCGCTTGTATCGTTTACCGGCATACTGAAATGCCCCACAATATCACGGTCAATCATCACAGTTCCACAGCCAATTATGGTATTGCGGAGATATTTTTTATAATCGATCACACCCTGCGTTCTTATGATTTTGTTTTTTTGAACTCCATCAATATCAATGAGTTCGTAGCTTGTATACGAAAAGCCTATTCCTTTCCCAAGCATAAAATCAACTTGCTTTTCAAGTTTTTCAGGCTTCCACAAATCATCATTATCCAAAAACGCCACAAAACGTCCTTTGGCCCTTGAAATCGACATGTTGCGGGTGCGGGCAATGCCTTGATGCTCATCAGGAACCAACAGATTGATGCGATCGTCTTGCAGGCTGTACTTGGTGGCAATCTTCACGCTACGGTCCGTCGAGCAGTCGTCGGTAATGAGCAATTCCCAGTTGGTGTAAGTCTGCGCTAACACCGACTCAATGCTCTGAGCTATATAACGCTCGGCATTGTAACAAGGCATTATTATAGAAACCAGCGGAGTCATGTGTTCAGCTACAAATTATCAAAAATCGTAATACTTCCTGTCCAGACTTGTTCTAAGCCCGACGCTAAAGATAAGGTTGTTCTGGGTTTCGAGGCCCTCGGCGGCGAAATGACGGTGCGACACCTCGGCAAAGACATTCATGTTGTAAGCCGGGTTGACCAGATACGACACTATAAGGTCGTTAAACATTACAGTTGTCTTGCGACCGGTAAGCAGGAAGTGTCCGTCATTCAGATCGTAGCCCGGTATCTGAATAGCAGTATTATAGTCGTTGTAAACATTGTGTCCGTAATTGGCCCAGACATTGTTCTCCACATCCCAGTCGTCGCCGTATTGTCCGTAGTTGAGTTTGTATTGGAAATACCAGCGGCGCCAGTTGTATTGCGTTCGGAAGACCATTTCCCAAAGGTTGGCTCCCCATGGATGAGCCAAAGGCTCGTTGTAATGCGCCCAGTTATCTTCACCGACTCCGCAGCCTGTGCCTTGAGGTGTGTGCGAGTAGGTGTAAGGTCTTACGATATTGCCTTCCAGTTGCAAGAACAGGTTTTTCACGCCGAAGCAGTCGTAGCTTTTCACACCCAACTGATAAGACTGCTTGTTGCCGGTGTAGCCATTAAAGGCCAGAAATTTCTTCACTGTCATTTCATCCAAAACAAACTGTCCGTAGATGGTGGTGTGTTTGCCAATGATATAGCTTAAATTGATACCCAGTAAAGCGTTGTCGGGCGAGCCGCCGGCATAGTATTCGGCCGAGCGCAAAAAGATTATCGGGTTGAGATACTGGAAGTCCAAACCACGACGGTTGCCAAGCGAATCCTGAGCTTTAGCCATCACCGCGTCGAACAGGCCTATGTTGAAACGTTTGGTCACAGCTATGTCGAAGTAATGTATCACCGCCCATTTGCGAGCATAAGTTTTATCGGCCAAAAGGCGGTTGCGGTCGGTCAACTGGGCATACAGGCAAGTGTATTGAATCCGCCAGAAATCGGCGGTAACCTTAACGTATGGATAGTTGGCGGCATTGTCCGACATCATCAGCGAGCGATAGCCGTCACCAATGAAATTCTTGCCGTAGCCAAGGGTGGCGTCAAGCCAAGTGGCCGGCCTGTAAGCCACATATGCTGCGGCATTGGTGAAGTCGCGGCCGTTGGTTTTGAAATGGTTGGCAAAGCCTTGTCCGGGCACCACATGATGCTCGTCGCAGTACTTGTCGATATATTCCGGAAACACGGCCTGGTTCTCGCGGATGTTGGTGTAGAACGAGAACTTACTGCCCACTGTGCCTTTGATTTCAGCTCCACGTGTGTTGACCCAGGTGGTACGGTTGCCGTCCGAGCCAACCTCAAAATCAATGAAAGGGTTGATGGCGATATAGTAGCCGTTACCTTTCACACGCACAAAATCGTCGTTAAGCAACGAGTTGAGAATGTAATTGGCGAATTTGCCCTGACGGTTAATCGGCAGACGATGCAAGTTGTTGATACTGTCCAGATTGAGTATGCCGTCAAACTGATGTTCGGTCCAAGGCCTCAAAGCCGTGTGAAACACATGCTCCGAACTGTAGGCAGCCGCCTCAATCTCCATCTTGTAATCGTTGTTCAGCGGAAGCTGAAGTTCCTGAGCCTTTGCCAAAAACGCTGTCAAGATGATGACAAATAAAGTAAAATACCTTTTCATTATTCTATAACTTTTTGATTTTCATGAATAAAAGCCTTCCAAAACAGCAACATATTGAAGAAGCAGAAGAAAATGATGCCGTTCTGCCGCTCGAATATCGATTCGAACATCGCGTTGAAAAATATCATTCCCAAAAATGAGAAATAAAGCATGTCGAAACGTTTGCGCCTTATCCACAGCACAACCGGAATGACAAAATATGCCAGCAGCAACAGCAATCCAACCACTCCCACGCTGATGATGGTTTCAAAATACATGTTGTGGGCATTGGTGTCACGGTCGACTGCATAGCAGGTGTACATGTAGTCGATGATATAGCTGTTGACCATATCCGGATCGCGCCCATACTGCTCGGCTTTCTGCATTATCTTGTTGCGCATCGACTCCCAAGGCTCGTACATCTCTTTGGCCACGTACTTGTCGATTTCGGCCGCCACCTCAGGGCCTATCACATCGATAATGCCTTGTTTGTATCGCAAATATGAAGCCTCCATCTCGTCGCAACGGTCGCCCGTACCCACGCCGAAAATCCAGTTTTCGTCAAGTAATTCCTTGTATCCTTTGAATTGCGTCAATCGGTGATCCGACTGATTTTCAGTGGTCAGTTTGGTGATGGTCAGAGTTATGCGCTGGGTGCTCTGCGGAAATAGTATCCATGCTCCGACCGCCATCACCACAAAGGCGCCGCCAACAATCAAGCCAGCCTTCACTTTCTTCATGATGAAGGTCAGCCAAAACCATTGCAGTGCAAAGGTCGCCACAAGCCACAACAGTCCAGCCCTCGACCTGACCAATATTATCATCAGCACCAGCATGGCGTACATCAACACATTGACAATCTTGGTCTTGAGATTATTGTTCATGAAAATCTCGCTGAAGCAGAACATCAGGCCAAGGCTGGCATACATCGAAACATAGCAGTGCTGCACAAGGTAAAGTTTCATCAGCTCCTCGTCGAAGAAACGCTCGCTGGTGGCACCGTTGAACACCACATCGTACACGGCGTAAGTCAGATGCATCATGAAAAACAGCAGACAGCCTATCACAAAGGCATAGCCAATAGCCTTCAGCCTGTCTTTGTTGAGATACGACATGTCTGAAAACAGGAAGATGGCCGGGAATATCAGAAAACCGAGCTTTTTGCTAACCTGAGTCCAGCCAAACCATTGATTTTCAGTGTAAAGCATCCCAATAAGGTAGATCAACCAAGTGGCTGCATAGACGATAAACACCCATTTGTAACGCAGTTGTGCCTTGTTGAGTTGCCATTTCTGGTCAATCATCAGCTTCAGGAAAGCGCAGATCAGCAGCAGCGCCTCGCCCACCTGTGCCGCAAACCAGTGGAACGGTATGGCAACCGCCAATGCCAGCATAGCCGCCAGCTCGGCCTGTTGCCACGGCCTCAATCCTTCGAATATGATCCTTATCTTTCCCATTCTTTATCAAGCAACCCAAGTTCTTTGAACTCTTTGCGCAATGCTTTGTTGAATGTCCACCGCCAGTCGGATGTCAGCAGACGGATGTACTCGTTGTAGTCGAAATAGAAAACATAGCTGTAATAAAGGAAAATGCTTCCTACCACAGCCCATTCCCATGGCGTCAGGCAGAACAGCAGAGTCACTCCGGTGGCCATAATCAAAGGGTGCAGCACCAGCTCGACGCAATAGTTTGCGGTGTTGCGGAATGCCTTGTCTTTCAGGCTGTCGAGAATGAACGACGAGACTATCCAGATAGGGCTTGTCACAGCGGCTGCCAACAGGTAGAACGGCAATCCGACAAGCGCCATCAGCGACTTCCAAACGGTGCGCCACAAGGGCTTGCGTTTGGACACCGAGTTCAATGATATCGATTGTTCTTTCCTGTGTTTTGCAAAATCGCTCACTTTATCGAACAAAGTTCTGGCCTTTTCAGGATTTTCCGATTTGAACTTCAAAATATTGGCGATTATCCGGCGGTTTCTCTTCAGACGTGCTTTCAATGGCAGAGGCGGGTTGCCGGCAATGATTTTGGTCATTTCCCAGATAGGCTCGTAATCGGCCTCGTCGTCGGGAATGAACGAGATGAGCCGCGACATACGTTCGGTGAGAATCTCCTTCAAACTGTTCATTATTGCGACCTCGTTCTCATCGGCATGTTGATTGACGTATTCTGTCACGTTGATGGGCTCGCCGTAACTGACCAGAACCGTCGAGCGGAAACGGAAGTAATCGCCATATTCCAGACCCACAGGCACAATGTACATCGGCTTTTCGTGCCCGTAGCGCCTGTTGGCTTCCAAGGCTATGTGGAAAATTCCTTTGCTCAAATTGCGAAGCGAATGTTTGGTGCGGTGTGTAGCTTCGGGGAAGATATACAGAGGCACCTCGTCGTGAATGACGTCGACAGCCTGCTCAATGGTGTCGCCGTTTTTGTTGCGCACCGAATCCAAACCGTCACGCATACGGAAAATCGGCAGAATCTTGGCCCATGTCAGCAGCCTTGCCACGAAATGGTTCTTGAAAATATCACCTCGGGCGATAAAAACCTTCTTGTGCATAGTTGATGTAACCAGCACAAGGGCATCCATCAAGGTGTTGCAGTGATTGGAACCGAACAAACACAGCCCTTGCTTGGGGATGTTTTCCTTTCCCGTCACATGATATCGTTTGAAACTTCTGCGTATATGATGATCGACAATAACCTTGGCTAATCTGTACAGTTTGTCGTCATCCTGAATTTTACCCATACCGTATCGTTTAAGTTGGCAAAATTACAATTAATTTTCATGTAAAGCTAATTTTTTATAACTTTGCGGCTGATTTTATCAACTTTTAAAGATTTTAAAATGAAGACTATCAGAATTTTAAACTACATTTTTGTGGCCGCTTTAGGGTTTTTCGCGGTGATGTTTGCCATTGACCGTTTCGGAAACGACACAACAGCCCCTTCCGAAGCCACACTCTACACCGCTGAACATTGCAGCGACATAATAGGTTATCATGGCCCTATCCCGATGGAAATCAACATTGTAGATGGAAAAATCGCCCAGATTAGCATTCTCGAAAACGACGAGACGCCTCGTTTTTTAAGAACGGTGGTCGAATCGGGTTTGGTTGAGCGCTTTTACGGCCTGACACCACGCGAGGCTTCCAAGATTGAAATCGACGCGGTAAGCGGCGCTACTTTTAGCTCCAATGCCATAATCGAATCGGTCAAGCGCCGCATGGCCATCTACGACAAAGCCGTCAACCCAAGTCCGTGGAGCTGGCAGCTACTGGGAATCATCGGCTGCACCGTAGTGCTTTGTATCCTAAGCGTCTGCGGGAAGAAGAGCCAATCGCGCTAACAGCTAAAAAATATAATTAAAACCAATATACGCCTTCATCCCGTCACCGTCGTGCTTGCTGAGTGCCTTTGCCAATTCAGCCGACACCACGAAATTCTTATTCATGATAAGCTTAAGGCCACATCCTGCCGAGGTGTGGATTGTTTCGTCGCTGCCGCTGTAAACCAGGTCGGTATCGGTTGAGCTGAAACTGTAAATCGACTCAAGCGCCTCCATTGCTTCTTTTTGCTCGTCGAGTCGGTAACTCTGAGTCACCATGCCGGCATCAAACAGCGGATTGAGCGCCACGCACCAGTTTTGGTTGATAAACTTGAAGTTGGTCAAGCGCCAACGCAATTCCACGTTAAGCCAAGCCACGCCCTTGCCTATCACGCTGTTGCGGTTAATGCCTCGTCCGGTAGTTGAGCCGCCAAACGATTCGGTATATATCTTCTTAAAAAACAACAAGTTGGTATTCAACATGGCATAAAACGGAATGTCGCCGGCAAGCACATTTTGCGCTCCAAGACGATAGCAGAATGTCAACTCGTCGCCAATCAGCGGCACGTAATGATGGAACACCCCGGTGAATGTCAGATGTCCATAGCCTTTAGCGTCAATCATATCTGGCGCCGCCGACAAAGTAGCCTCGAAGTATATGCCGCGTGTCGGGTCATTCTCAAAATTTTTCGAGTCGTAGATAAGGCCTGCTTTGAATTGGGTTACGTTGCCGCCGCCTTTCTCGTTGTCGCGTATCAAGCCACTTGAGCAATACAACTCATACAGAGTCATCTGATCGTCGTACTTGCCAATATCCAGGCGTTTGTAATCGTAGTTATAATAAGCCAGACCCAATCCGTAGTACAGATTTCGGGTGCTTCCGATCTTGCGTTGCATGCTCACTATGGCGCGAAACTGTCCGCGGTTAAGGGCGTAAAGGCCCGACGCCACATCGCCGGTATTGTCAAGGTTAAGCACATTGCCGTCGCCTTTGATAATTGCCATATCCTTCAAATATGGCGCTGCCTGTCCGTTGAATCCGTAGAAATCGAACTTGCGGTCGATGAAATAGCCCAAATCGACGAAAAGCTTGCCTTGAGGTATGATGTTGTTCCAGTAGGAATAAGAGCGGAAAATGCTCGAACCTTTTGTATAAGTCGACACTTCGAAATTGATTTTGAAGTCGTAGCCCGGATAATTTGACCCGTTGCCGTAGTTGAAGATGTCGACGCAAGCTCCATACTGGAAGCCCAAGTCGCTGTTGTAGCCCACCACAGGCAGTGGCCCTATGTTCCAGCCCTGCTTGATAATCTCGTTCTGCGCCATCAAACCGAAGCCCGCAAAAAATATCAGGATTGTAAGAAATGCTCGTTTCATGATTCGGGATTTAAAAATTCAAAGATTTAAAATTTTAGGATTTGCCGGCGAGTACGATTACGATTTCGCCTTTCACTTCTTTTTCGGAAAAATATTGGATGACTTCGGCCAGTGTTCCGCGCACGTTTTCCTCATGAATCTTAGTCAGCTCACGGGCTACCGACACCTCACGCTCTGGGCCGGCGGCCTCGGCCAACTGTTCCAACGTCTTCACCAGACGGAAAGGCGATTCGTAAAGTATGGTAGTGTATTCATTATCAACGATTTGATTGATTTTGGTCTGACGGCCTTTTTTATGTGGCAGGAAGCCTTCGAAAATGAAATGGTCGGCGGCGAGCCCCGAGTTTACGAGGGCGGGCACGAAGGCCGTCGCTCCCGGCAGACACTCCACCTCCACGCCACGGCGGATGCATTCACGCACAAGCATGAAACCTGGGTCGGAGATGGCCGGAGTGCCGGCATCGGTCACCAGAGCCATGCGCTCGCCGCCGGCTATACGCTCGGCAATACGCTCCACCACCACATGCTCGTTGTTCAAGTGAAAAGCCTGCATCGGCTTGCTTATCTCATAGTGTTTCAATAAGTTGCCGCTTGTACGGGTGTCTTCGGCCAAAATCACATCAACCTCCTCGCGCAACACACGCAACGCCCTCAAGGTGATATCCTCAAGGTTGCCAATTGGTGTAGGGACCAAGTATAATTTCATTTAAATGTTTATTGATTATTGAATTTAACTGTCAACTCTCAACTGTCAACTCTCAACTACAGAAACCTTCTCTCTACGAGGTCGTTGAGCATTTGATATGCTTCCGATTCGGTATCCCACTGAAGCTCAATCTGCAACTCATTCATATAAACTTTGGCGCCCGAGAGTGTCGGGAAGTCGTTCAAAGCCTCTATCGACTTGTTGTAGCGCTCAAACGAACCGCCAAACAACTCGTTGATAATCATCATCTTGTCATTTATTCCCAAAGCCTCTCTGATGTCTTCGACAGGTGTTCTCTTGAGTCTTGCTGCCAAGCTGTTGTCTTCGGGCTCTTCAACATGGAAAACCTCGTCATCTTCATCTTCCCAATCGTCTTCCTCGTCCAAGTCTTCCTCGTCGTCATTCTCCTCCACCGGCAACTCGTGTTTTATCTCTTCAGTAGCCTCTTGCTCAGCCTCTTCAGGGGTTTCTATCTCCAGCTCCACGTCGCGGTTTATCAACTCGCCTCCTTCGTTAATCTCGGTGTTGACCGCATCTTCATCTGTAGGCTCAATCTCAAGATTTTCCGACTGATAATCGCATAGCAGGTCGTAGAAATCGCGAGTGCGTTCCATCATGATGTCCAGATCCAGACGGCTCATTTCACGGTCGTTACGGTACATGTAATCAACCTGAACCATCATGCGGCCGAGCAGCCTTTTCATCTCGAGGACGATATTTTTTTCATCTTTTTTTTGTGTATCCATGATAAAAATCCTTATTTTTGCAATCAACAAAAGTATAAAAAAATTAAATACGACAGCCATGTTTCTCGAAAAAGATTCTCACAACAGGACCCAAGGTTGGATTGAAGTGGTCTGCGGCTCAATGTTTTCGGGCAAAACCGAAGAGTTGATTCGCCGTCTTAACCGCGCCCGTATCGCCAAGCTCCGTGTTGAGATTTTCAAGCCGGGCATTGACACAAGATATTCCGAAGAGGACGTGGTATCGCACAACGCAAATGCTTTGCACTCAATTCCTGTTGAGAACGCGCAGCAGATTCTGTTCTACTCCAACGAATGCGATGTTATAGGCATCGACGAGGCTCAGTTTTTCGGAAACGAACTCGTTGATGTCTGCCAACAGCTTGCCAATCAAGGCATTAGAGTTGTCGTGGCAGGTTTGGACATGGATTTCATGGGCAAGCCTTTCGGCCCGATGCCGCAGCTCATGGCAATTGCCGAAGATGTCACCAAGGTGCATGCCATCTGCATGCGCTGCGGAAGCCTCGCACAGTTTTCGCATCGAACCATAGCCGGCGACAAACTTGTTGTGCTGGGCGAAACCGAGAGCTACGAGCCTCTCTGCCGCGAGTGCTACAACAAAGCCATGGCTGAAAAGTCAAAAGAAAAATAAATCCGCGTTTTTTGCGTTTTTTATATAAATCTTATCGCTATGAAAAAAATTTTTGTTTTCATAATAGCTCTCGCTATATCATTGAGTGTCAATGCTCAAAGCTATGACAAACTTTGGAACGAATACAATGAAAATATTGAAAATCTCCTTCCGGAATCGGCCGGTATAGTGCTTGACAAGCTAGAAAAGAAGGCACTGAAAGAAAAAAACGAGGTGCAACAGCTTAAGACCATTCTCAAAAGAAGCGAGATTCTCGCCATGACCGCTGAAGAACCTCAAGACACTATTCCTGGATTATGCAAATCGTATCTTCCAAAGCTTTCCAAGGCGTCGCAGGTCATCATAAAAGTCGAAATCGCCAAGTATAGCTACAAATTTGACGATATCATCGTTTATCAGGACGACGAATTCATCAAGACGGTTTTGATGAAAGATTATGAGGAACTTTTCAAAAACAATGATGATTTTGCATTCGACATCGAGCTCGAGCCAACGCTCTACGACTACGTAATGCATTGTCTAATAAACGAATACTTTTGGAATACCAACAAACAAGAGATTTATGAAAAGCTTTTGAAATTCGACCTCGAAAACAATTTCGTCAAGGCCTATTATAATAATAAGATAAACCAACTCGCTCCAATCAGTGACAAAAACTTCGACGATTTCACGCAACTAGCATTGGAATGCAATGATAATGAATTGATTGCGAAGATTCACATAATTCAAATCGAGTATCTCACTTATTTGAATGAATTTGTGAGAGCCAAGCAGCTTTGTGACGAAACAATGGATATGCTCGACGAAAACCATCCACTTTATCTGCAATGCGTTGAATTCAACAAAAGTCTGCAACAAAAAACCATTGATGTTAAAATGAATAACGTTTATGTTCCGGGGCAGACCATAGCTGTTGGATTAAAATATCGCAACACAACTAATCCATCATATAAGATTTTCAAGGTTTCGACGGCGGAGTTTCTCAAGTTATCTAGTCTTTACCAACCAGAAGAGTTGTTCCCTCTGCTTTTTTCAAAGAGACCTATAGTTGAAAGAACTCTTGAAATACCAGCAGAAACTGACTATAAGGAACATTCGTCGCTTATCGCCTTGCCAGCCTTGCAATGTGGCGTTTATTATCTCGTTTTCTCAAACAACGACAGTTTTGATAATCTGACAGACCTGATTTTCATGCCCTTCCAGGTCAGCAATCTGGCGATGTTTAATTTGGAAACCGACGAAAACCTCAATATTTACGTGGTAAATCGCGAAACAGGATTGCCAATGAGCTTCGTCACGGCACATTTCACCGAGAACGCTTATTCTTACGACACCAAGTCATGGGGACGCAGAACTGTTGCCGATGTTAAATGTGACAGAAACGGCTTCCTTACAGCGCCAATAACCAGAAAAAACTCGTATTTTATAGATTTATATGACAAAAATGACACTCTGCTTTCAAGCAAGATGTTTCATTATTATAAAAGCAACAAAAAAGACAACTTAGAAATTAAAAGCGAGATTTTCACTGACCGTGCCATTTACCGTCCAGGACAAACAGTGCAATTCAACTACATCATTTATCGCGGCGACTCGCAATCCAAGGAAGTAATCCCCGATTACCATACAGTAGTATATTTTTCTGATCCAAATTACCAAATCATTGATTCACTGAAACTTACAACCAATGAATTTGGTGCTGCACATGGCAGTTTCACCATTCCTACCGACAGACTTAACGGCTATTACAAGATTAAAGATGAACATGGTCAGGAATTTATAGAGGTTGAGGAATACAAGCGTCCAACCTTCGAAGTGACCTTTGACACACCAGAAAATGAGTACAAAATCGGCGACAGCATCAGCATTTCAGGCAAAGTTGCAGCACTTTCGGGATTCGGACTCGACAACGTCACATATACTTATTCTGTCGCAAGAAAGACATCGTTCCCTTATAGATTTTGTTACTGGAAACCACCTTATCATGTCTCCGATGAGATAATTTCCTCTGGTGAGAGCATCGCTTCAAACGACGGCACTTTTAACATCAACTTTCAATTGTTACCAGACGATGATTTTGAAGCTATCAATATGCCAAAATACACTTACGAGATCAGTGTTACAGCAACCAACAAGCAAGGCGAGACACAGAGTGGAAAATTCAGCATTTCCGCCACATATAATAAATATAACATCCAAATTGAAAGCAACACTGTTGTAGTTGTGAAAGACCTTGATAAAATATATGTCACGACAGCAAACATCAATGGGAAGCCAGCAAGCACACAAGTCGAATGCAAAATATTCAAAATCAACGATATAGACAAATATCCACGAGATTTGGGCACCTTCGACCGACAGCTTTTGAGCGACCAGTTCTTAAAAGCATATTTCCCTAAATTTGATTATTATGCAAAAGAAAATATTTCAACAGAGATTGTATATCAAGATGTTATAGATGTAAATGGTAAAGCAAAACTATTTCATGACAATGCTAATTTAGCTGTCGGGAAATATGTTGTCGAGCTTCGCTCCATTGATGACACACTCTCGGTGTTTTCAGAACAGTACATTGTTTGCGACATGAAATCGAAGAAAATGCCTTACAAAACGATGTATTGGACAAATATTGACAAGGAATCGGCACAACCGGGCGAAACTATCAATTATTATGTCGGTTCATCTGAGAAAAACGCATCGGCTTGGGTGATTGTAAAAAGCGGCATAAAGATTCTGAAAAAAGAACGTATCTTATTGAATAACAACGTTGTAAAGGTCTCTTATAAAGTCCGTGAAGAAGACCGCGGACGCATCGATTTTCAGGTCGCAATGGTTAAATACAATACAGAAATGCGACATATTGATTATGTGGTTATTCCTTACAATAATTTGGATTTGGACATTGTTTTGCATACTGAGCGCAACAAGATGCTTCCGGGCGAGCAGGATACTTGGAGCGTGACAGTAAAAAATTACAAGGGAAAACCTGTCAAAGTGCCAGTGATGGCTACCATGTATGATGCTGCACTCGACAAATTCAGTTTACTCAATTGGGATGTTTATCAAAAACCTGGAGTAACTATTGGTAGTTTTATAAATACTGACAGTAGTTTTGACACGCAAATGAAATATCAATACTATCGTATTGCGCTCTTCCATTATAGTGAAAACATGACATTTTCAGCAGTAAATTTACTTCCTAACAGATATAATTATGGTATAAAAGCAGCTGCTGCGGACAGAAGTAATCTTTATTATTTCGCGGAAGAGGAAATTACTGAAGAGGAAGTTTTTTGTAGAGCCTATTCCCATGATGTAATACATCTGCTGGACAAGAAACCATATGCGCCAAAAGAAATACAGCCAGCGAAGATTCGCAAAGACTTCAACGAGACGGCCTTCTTCTATCCTGATTTACGCACCGACAAAAACGGCGATGTGAGCTTTACCTTTACCATGCCCGATGCACTAACTCGTTGGAACTTAAAGCTTTTGGCATATAGCAAAGATTTGAAAGTCGGACAATTTGAGACGAGTGTTGTAACACAACAGCCATTGATGATTATGGCTGATATGCCACGTTTCGTTTACGATGAAGACACGCTTTGGATTGCCGCCAATGTCATCAATTTGTCGGATGAAGCGCTTTCACCAACTGCAAAACTTGAGATTTTTGATAAAGACAATAATCCTATAGAATTGATTTTATCCGACCAAAATATCAATATTAGTGAGATTCCGGCAGGTCGCAGTCAAAGTGTGCGCTGGAAGGTGGAAATGCAAAAAGATATTAACCCATTGACTTTCAGATTCTCAGCAATCACTGATGGTTTCAGCGACGCCGAGCAGCATCTGCTGCCAGTATTGACAACCGATGTGTTCCTGACGCAAACTTACGCTCTGACCGTCAATGCCAATACATTGAAAGAATACGAATTCAACATCAGCAACGAAGGCGAGAGAAATCACGATATCAAGTTGGATTTCAAAGCAAATCCGGTGTTTTATGTGATTCAGGCATTGCCATACATTGCTGAAGGAGATGAAAAATACGCGATGACAGCTTTCAACAGGTATTTTGTCAATATGATGGCGCGACAAATCATTAAAAGCAATCCAAATATCGAGGAAATGCTGGCCGAACACGAAGCTGACACCTTGTCGGAACTGCAGAAAAATGAAGAAGTGAAAGCTATATTATTAAAGGAAACGCCTTGGGTTTTGGATGCCAAGAATGAGGCTCAGCAACGCGCAAATGTGTCAAAACTATTCGACACTGAAGCCATTGATAAAAATATAGCATCAGCATACGATATTTTAGCCAAGAAACAGACCGTCAACGGAGGCTGGTCGTGGATTGACGGCATACCAGAGAGTGAATACATCACACAATATATTTTATGCGGTCTGGGTCGTTTAGGCAACAACTCAGAAATGGCGGAAAAAGCTTTCCATTTTCTTGAAAATAAAGTGGTTATGAGATTTAACAAACTCGACACCCAGAAGCAAAAAGACAATGCCATTTGCGACTTCATGACAATGAAAGATTTGTTTGCGATGAGTTGTTTTGCATACAATACCAGCGAGAAGTTTAACGAGGCTAAGACATTTTATATCAACAAGTTACATAACGATTGGAAGCTCTACAGCCAAGAAGAGCAGGCATATATCGCATTGATTCTCAACAGAAACAGTTACGACGAGAAAGCTTTGTTGATTATCAAATCGTTACGTGAACGTGCCATTAAAAATGAACTTGGAATGTACTGGCGCAATATCAATCTAGAAAGCGAGGCGAGGATTTTGGAGGCTTTCATTGAGATTGAGCCACAGACAGAGGAAATTGATGCTATGAGGTTATGGATTTTGGGTCAGAAACGCACCAACATGTGGGAAAATGAACGAGAATCCGTTGAAGCTATTTTCGCCATCATGAACAGAGGAATGGAATGGACGGAAGAAACCGCCAAAGCATCAATGATTATTGATGATGACAGCGTTAAAGTTTTTGTTGACAACCAGTCGAATCACACCGTTTGGGGCGGTTTGTACAGACAATATTTTGTGCCGATTGACAAGGTGCAGAAGCACAACGACGCGATGAAGGTTAAACGTGAAATCGTTGTGCCTGAAAACGTTAAGGTCGGCGATAAAGTCAAAGTGGAAATCACGTTTGAGAACAGTCAGGACATGGAGTTTGTGTACTTGAAAGATTTGCGCGGCGCCTGCTTCGAGCCGACAGAGCAACTTTCAAGATATCATTGGAGCGACGGACTCTGGTATTATCAAAGCACCACAGATGTTTCGATGGAATACTTCTTTGAGTGTCTTCCAAAAGGAAAACACACGGTTTCGTATGAATTGTACGTGACAAAAGACGGCAATTTCAGCGCCGGATATTCGCAAATTCAATGTCAGTATGCACCAGAATTCGGAGCTTATTCAAACGGAATGAGAATAAAAGTGAATTAACATCCAACTTAACAACTGACTAACTGTCAACTGTTAACTGTCAACTGTCAACTATTTCAACCCTTTAACCGTTGGAGTGCCGGGGACGAAATCTTTCAGATAGAACGGCTCGAAATATGCCACATCAACAAAATCCTTATTATTGAATTTTTGTTGTGCAATAGTATTCATATATTTAGCCGAGCAATAAAAATCTTTTATCACGGTGATTTTATCGTCGTTGGCAAAGAGTTCAGCGCATTTGTCGGCACCGTCGCCAAAGAGATAAAGATGATGGTCTTTTTTCAAATCGGCGAATGAGTTTTCGTCTATGATAACGGCCTCGGTATCCTTTATTTTATTGACATTTTCGTCGAAGATGGCGGCATAGACCTCCATGCGGCGGGCGTCGATCATCGGAACACGTAGAGACGTTTCCGGAAACGTCTCTACTATAGGTATGCCAAATGCCATAGAGTGAAGAGTTTCTACGGCGATTAAAGGTTTGGAAACAGCGTAGCAGATGCCTTTGGCGGTGCTGACACCTATGCGCAGACCAGTGTAAGAGCCAGGCCCCATGCTGACAGCCACAGCATCGAGCTGATTGTAAGAAATGCCAGCTTTTTTCATCACCGAATCGATAAAAAGAGTAATCTTTTCGGAGTGGTTCTGACCTTTCGGATCTTCTTCGCAAGCCAAAACCTCGCCGTTATGCACCAAAGCCACCGAACACGATGGTGTAGCCGTTTCAAGACAAAGAATCATGATTTTTTATTTTTCGGCAAAAATACAAAATAGTTAAAAGTTGAAAGTTAAAAAGTTGAAAGTTTTTTTACTTTTTTCATTGATATTAAAATTTAAATATGTATTTTTGCAACTTATTATGCATTTTCGGATAATGGAGTTTATAAAAACTGATATCAAAGGAGTTGTAATCATCGAGCCAAAAGTGTTCGGTGACCAGAGGGGCTATTTTTTTGAATCTTTTTCGCAGAGAGATTTCGAGGCCGCCGGCATTAACACGGTTTTTGTTCAGGACAACGAGTCGAAATCGTGCTACGGCGTGGTTAGAGGCCTGCATTTTCAAGCGCCTCCGTTTGCCCAGGCCAAGTTGGTGCGCTGCGTGAGAGGCCGTGTGCTTGATGTGGCTGTCGACATCCGCAAAGGATCGCCCACCTACGGCAAACATGTGGCTTGCGAGCTGAGCGAGGACAACCACCGCATGTTCTACATTCCGCGCGGATTTGCCCACGGATTCTCGGTTTTGAGCGAAACCGCCATTTTCCAGTACAAATGCGACAACTATTATGCTCCGCAAAGCGAAGGAGCTTTGATGTGGAATGATAAGGATTTGAATATCAATTGGTTGATTTCTGAGCAAAAAGCACTTTTGTCGGAAAAAGACAAGCGTCATCCTTTATTTAAAGATTTTGAGTCACCATTTGTTTTTGAAAAGTAAGAAATGAACATATTAGTCACAGGCGCCAACGGTCAGCTCGGCAACGAGATGCGGATAGTTTCCAAAGGAAGCTCCCACCGCTACATCTTTACCGATGTTGACGAACTCGACATCACCGATTTCGATGCCGTGAACAAATGTGTCAAAGACAACGGCATAGCGGTGGTGGTCAATTGCGCAGGCTATACCAATGTGGAAAAGGCCGAAGATGATGAGGCGACAGCCGAATTGCTCAACGCCACGGCGGTGGAATATCTGGCAAGGGCTTGCAAAGACAATGGCGCCACGCTCATCCACATATCAACCGACTATGTTTTCGGCGGCAACCAAGGCAACACTCCATACACCGAAGACGAGCCAGTCAACCCCACCGGAGCATACGGACTAACCAAGCTGCACGGCGAACAAGCCATACTGAAAGTGGGCTGCCAACATATAATCATCCGAACAGCCTGGCTTTACAGCGAGTTTGGCAACAATTTCGTGAAAACAATGCGTAAACTGACAGCCGAAAGAGACCGTCTCAACGTGGTTTTCGACCAAATCGGAACCCCGACATACGCATTGGATTTGGCAAAAACAATAGAAATATTTATCGAAAAACTGTCAACTCTCAACTCTCAACTGTCAACTGTCAACTCTCAACTCTCAACTGCCAACTGCTATAACTATAGCAACGAAGGAGTTATCAGTTGGTACGACTTTGCCAAGGAAATCTGCGAGCTAAGCGGCAACACCTGCGACATACAGCCATGCCACAGCGACGAGTTTCCAAGCAAAGTCAAGCGTCCGAGCTACTCGGTTCTCGACAAAACGAAAATTAAAAACGAATTGAATATCACGATTCCGCATTGGAAGGAATCATTAAAAAATTGCATTAAAAATCTATGAAGAACATTATCATTACCGGCGGTGCAGGTTTCATCGGAAGCCATGTTGTAAGACTTTTCGTTAACAAATATCCTGATTATCATATCATCAACGTCGACAAATTGACCTATGCCGGCAATTTGGCCAACCTCAAGGACATCGAGAACAAGCCCAACTACACTTTCGTCAAGGCTGACATCTGCGATTTTGAAACGATAATGGGAATCTTCAAAAAATACAAGGTCGACGGCGTGATTCACCTGGCAGCCGAAAGCCATGTAGACAGAAGCATTAAAGACCCGTTCACTTTCGCACAGACAAACGTAATGGGCACTTTGAGTATGCTGCAAGCGGCAAAACTGACTTGGGAAAGCCTGCCTGAGAAATGGGAAGGCAAACGTTTTTACCACATCTCAACCGACGAAGTGTACGGCGCACTTGAGATGACCGACCCTGAAGGCATCGAGCCTCCGTTCACCACAAAGGCTTCATCGGGCAAGCATCATCTGGCTTACGGCAGCAAGTTCTTCACCGAAGATTTGAAATACATGCCGCATTCACCGTATTCAGCCTCAAAAGCAAGTTCCGATCACTTTGTGCGCGCATTCCACGACACTTACGGCATGCCGACCATAGTGACCAACTGCTCGAACAACTACGGCCCTTATCAGTTCCCCGAGAAACTTATCCCATTGTTTATCAACAATATCCGTCATCGCAAACCTCTGCCGGTTTATGGCAAGGGCGAGAACGTGCGCGACTGGTTGTATGTTGAAGACCATGCAAGGGCCATCGACTTGATTTTCCACAAAGGAACCATAGCCGAAACTTACAACATCGGCGGTTTCAACGAGTGGAAAAACATCGATATCATCAAGGTTGTCATCAACACTGTCGACCGCCTGCTTGGCCGTAAAGAAGGCGAAGACATGAACCTGATCACCTACGTGACAGACCGCGCCGGCCACGATATGCGCTACGCCATCGACAGCCGCAAGTTGCAGCGTGAACTTGGCTGGGAGCCGTCGTTGCAATTTGAAGAAGGCATTGAGAAGACTGTCCGTTGGTATCTCGACAATCAGGAGTGGATGGATAACATCACATCTGGCGAATACGAAAAATACTACGAATCGATGTATGCCAACAGATAATTTAAATACAATGAGATACAGATATGCGCGTGTTGTTACACCTTTTCCGTGATTGGGGGGGGGTAAAAAATGACCCCCGGTGTGTTATTAACACAATTATTAATCCTCAAATTGAAAAAAATGGAAAAAGTAACATTATTACCATACGAAAGTATTTACGAGAACTTCATCGATAAGAAATATCTTAAAGATGGTCGCGATGAATACTTTTTCAGAAACCAACAAGCTAAGAAACCTGAAAATGGTTGGCGACATTTGCATTCCGACGAGATTGAGCGTCTGGTGAAGAACAGCAACACAGCCACAAGCTGGGACACCATCTTGGTGACGGACGATTTCGATACCAGCTTGGTGAAAAACAATCGTTTCTACGGAATGGTGCGTATCGGAGCCATCAAAAAAGTCGTGCTTCAGTATCACGATTTAAAGATGCCGTGCGGTATTACCGGTAGCACCATCATTTCTTGCGATATAGGCGATTACGTGGCCATTCATGGTGTGCGGTACATGGCCAACTATATCATCAGCGACCGTTGTATTCTTTTTAACGTACAAGAGGTTTCGTGCACCGACCACTCGAAGTTCGGCAACGGTATCATCAAAGACGGAGAGCCTGAAGATGTGCGAGTATGGCTCGAATTGATGAACGAGGCCGGCGGCCGCCGAGTGCTTCCTTTTGACGGAATGATCACTGCCGACGCTTATCTTTGGGCGAAATACACCGATCTGACAAAGCTTCAGGACAGATTGTTCGAGATTACCAACAAAGAGCACGACAGCAGCAGAGGTTATTACGGTACTATTGGCGAAGGTTGCGTCATCAAGAATTCATGGATTATCAAAGACGCCAAGATTGGGCCGTGCTGCTATATCAAGGGAGCCAGCAAACTGAAAAACATCACCATCAACTCTTCGGAGGAAGAGCCGACACAGGTTGGCGAAGGCGTTATCCTGGTCAACGGTATCGTTGGCTACGGCTGCCACATCTTCTATTCGGTGGTGGCTACACGCTTTGTGATTGGTGACAACTGCAACTTGAAATACGGAGCGCGCGTCATCTACTCTATCTTAGGCGACAACTCCACCATCTCATGCTGCGAGGTGTTGAACAACCTAATCTTCCCGGCTCACGAGCAACATCACAACAACTCGTTCCTGATTGCCGCTTGCGTGATGGGACAGAGCAACATGGCCGCAGGCGCGACACTCGGCTCGAACCACAACAGCCGCGCCACCGATGGCGAAATCGTTGCAAAACGCGGTTTCTGGCCCGGGCTTTGCTCAAGCGTCAAGCACTCGTCGCAGTTTGCATCGTTCACTCTGCTTTCAAAAGCAGATTATCCGAACGAGATGAACATCCGTCTGCCATTCGCTTTGGTTAACAACAACGTCGCAAAAGACCAACTCGAGGTTATGCCAGCCTACTGGTGGATGTACAACATGTACGCCATCGCGCGCAACACTTCGAAGTATCAGAAGCGCGACAAACGTCTGCGCAGAATTCAAAACATTGAGTTTGAGACATTTGCGCCGGATACAATGGAAGAAGTAATAGCCGGACGCAAACTGCTTGAGGTGTGGACAGCAAAGGCTTATCTGCGCTCGAAAGGCGAAAATCCTGAACGTGAGTATTACGAGCTGCGTGAACTCGGCAATAAACTCTTAAATGGCGATAAAGCCGTGGTGAAAGGCCTTGAAGTGCTGGGTGAAGAGATGGAAAAATCGCATCGTAAAGTGGTGATTCTGAAGCCTTACGAGGCATATCACGCCTACGAAGACATGATTATCTATTATGCGGTGAAGAACCTCATCTACCACATGGAGATTCATCCGAAGGAGACTTTCGAACAGATGTGCAATCGTCTTACAAATGTCCGTCAGCGTGAATGGATCAACTTGGGCGGTCAGCTTGTGACTGGCGACGACCTTGAAAAACTCATCGACGACATTTGCGACGGCACACTCGACAGCTGGGACGACATTCATAAACGTTACAACGAGTTGTGGGATAAGTATCAGACAGACAAACTGTTACACAGCTATCAAGCTTTGAGATTCATCTACAACAAATGTCCTTCTTTGACAAAAGAAATCTTCGCCGACGCACTCAACAGAGGCGAAAAAGTGCTTCATTATGTCTGCGACCAGGTCTATGAGTCGAGAAAGAAAGACTACGAAAACACCATCCGTAACTCAACATTCCGCAGTCTTGAAGAGCGTGATGCGGTGAACGGAAAACTCGAAGACAACAGCTTCGTCAAACAAATCAGGAAAGAAACTGACCAAGCGTTGAAATATATTGCAGATGCTAGAGAATTAATTAAATGACAAACCTAATAATTATAAGAAAATGAGAGTTATTATTGAACCTAATTACGAGAAGATGTCACAGTGGGCGGCAAATCATATCGTCCGCAGAATCAATGAGTTCAAGCCGACAGCCAAGAAGCCTTTCATCCTTGGCTTACCGACAGGCTCAACACCTATAGGCACTTACAAAGCCCTTATCAAAGCTTACAAAGCCGGCAAGGTATCGTTCAAGAATGTGGTAACATTCAACATGGACGAATATGTCAGAATTCCTGAAGATCATCCTGAAAGCTACCACTCATTCATGTGGAACAACTTCTTCAAACATATTGACATAAAGAAGGAAAACGTGAACATCCTCAACGGAAACGCCGACGACCTCGAGGCTGAATGCGCACGTTACGAAGCCAAAATCAAGAGCTACGGCGGCATCCATCTGTTCATGGGCGGCATCGGTCCTGACGGCCACATCGCTTTCAACGAGCCAGGTTCGTCACTGACATCACGCACACGTGTGAAATCGCTGACAACCGACACTATCATTGCCAACTCACGTTTCTTTGAGAACGACATCAACAAGGTGCCGAAGACCGCTCTGACAGTGGGCGTGGGCACAGTGATGGACAGCGACGAGGTGATGATTTTGGCCAACGGTCACAACAAGGCCCGCGCTTTGGCGGCAGCCATCGAAGGCGGCGTCTGCCACCTGTGCACTGTGAGCGCGTTGCAGATGCATCCCAAAGGCATAATCGTTTGCGACGACGCCGCAACCGACGAGCTGAAAGTCGGCACGGTGAACTATTTCAAAGACATTGAAAAAGCCAACTTATAATGTTTTTTAAACACGAATCGAGTTATATAGATGAAGGTGCCGTCGTGGGCGACGGCACCAAAATCTGGCATTTCTGTCACATTCAAAAAGGTGCTGTGATAGGCAAAGACTGCTCGCTTGGACAGAATGTCAATATCGGAAACAATGTAAAGATAGGCAACGGCGTTAGGATTCAGAACAACGTGTCGGTGTATGAGGGCGTGGAGATTGAAGACAATGTGTTTTGCGGTCCGAGCTGCGTATTTACAAATGTCGTGACACCAAGGGCGCACTTTCCGGTGCACGGCGTTTATGCAAAAACTTTGATAAAGGAAGGTGCTTCGTTGGGAGCCAACTGCACGGTGGTTTGCGGACACACCGTCGGAAAGAGCGCTATGATAGCGGCAGGAGCAGTTGTCACCAAAGACGTGAAGGACTACGCGCTTATGGCCGGAGTGCCGGCGCGGCAGATTGGCTGGGTTTGTGAATGTGGTAAGAAATTAGGAGCGGATTTGAAATGTGCATGTGGTAGAAATTATAAATTAGAAAATAATATTTTGATAAAACTGTAGAGACGATGTGCACATCGTCTGTACAAAAAATATATTCATTATAATATGAAGAATTTTGCGATTATTGGAGTTGGAGGGTACATAGCGCCGAGGCATCTGAAGGCGATAAAAGACACTGGCAACGTCATGGTGTCGGCCTACGACAAGAGCGACTCGGTGGGCATAATGGACAGCTATTTCCCGAATGCGGCGTTTTTTACCGAACAGGAACTTTTTGACAGACACAACACACGTTTGATTGAACGTGGCACAAATATAGATTTCGTGACGGTTTGCACGCCCAACTATCTGCACGATGCGCACACCAGATACGGTTTGAGGCTCGGAGCCGACGTCATCTGCGAGAAGCCGGTTGTGCTGAATCCTTGGAACATCGACGCATTGGAAAAAGTGGAGCAAAGCACAGGCCACAAGGCTTACACCATTCTTCAGCTGCGCCTGCACGACTCGATAGTGGCATTGAAAAAGAAAATCGACGAAGGTCCTAAAGACAAGGTTTACGATGTCGATTTGACTTACATCACAGCCAGAGGCAACTGGTATTACACCTCTTGGAAAGGCAACGAAAACAAGAGCGGAGGCATAGCCACCAACATCGGCATTCATTTCTACGACATGCTTTCGTGGATATTCGGCCCGGTGACGAAAAACGTGGTGCACGTATCGACTCACGACCGCGTGGCAGGATATCTTGAGATGCCTAAGGCACGTGTGCGTTACTTCCTGAGCATCAATGCCGACACCTTGCCTGAAAATGCTGTTCAAGGCGAGAAAAAGACCTATCGCACCATCATGATTGACGGTTCGGAATTTGAGTTCAGCGCTGGTTTCACCGAGCTGCACACCAAGAGTTACGAAAAAATTCTGGCAGGCGAAGGATTCCGCATTTCGGAAGCCCGCAACTGCATCGAGATAGTTTACGAAATTAGAAACGCAAAGCCAATCGGATTGGTGGGTGACTATCATCCTTTGGCGAAATTAGCATTAAGTGAGCATCCTTTCGGATGGAGATAGCATGAAAATATTAGTTACCGGCGGAACGGGTTTTATTGGTTCCCACACAACAGTGGAGTTACAGCAGCAAGGATACGATGTCATTATCGTAGACGCATTGTTTAATTCAAGAATTGAGGCACTCGACGCAATATCTTCCATCACTGGCAAACGTCCCGAGTTCGAGCAGTTCGACCTCGCCGACCGCCAGAAAGTGGACGATTTCTTCAGCCGTCACCGCGACATCAAAGGCGTGATCCATTTCGCTGCCCACAAGGCGGTCGGCGAGTCGGTGGAACAGCCTCTGAAATACTACCGCAACAACCTCGATTCGTTGATGAACATTCTTGAGTCGATGAATAAATACGGCGTGCAAAACCTAGTATTCTCATCATCTTGCACCGTGTACGGCGAGCCAGACCCAGAAAATCTGCCGATATCGGAAAAAGCGCCGATCAAGAAAGCCGAATGCCCCTACGGCAACACCAAGCAGATTGCCGAAGAGATTATGCAAGACTGCATCGTGGCGTACAAAGGCTTGAACGCCATTGCGTTACGCTACTTTAATCCTGTTGGAGCACACGAGAGCGCCAAACTCGGCGAATTGCCATTCGGAGTGCCGGCCAACCTGATGCCTTACGTCACCCAGACCGCCTACGGCATACGTCCATTCCTCAGAGTGTTCGGCAACGACTACGACACCCCCGACGGAACACCAATCCGCGACTACATCCACATCATGGATTTGGCCAAAGCGCATGTGAAAGCCGTCGAGCGCATGATTCAGGGCAAGATGAAAGCTTCGTTTGAGGTGTTCAACGTGGGAACAGGCACAGGATATTCGGTGCTCGACATCATCAAATCGTTCGAAAGAAGCAACAATATCAAGCTGAAATACGAAATCGTGGGCCGCAGAGCAGGCGACATTGTGAAAATCTGGGCCGACCCGACGTATACTAATAAGGAGTTGGGCTGGAAAGCCGAGCGCACTTTGGACGACATGACTCGCAGCGCATGGGAATGGGAAAAAGCATATCGTGAAGGAAAAACTTGTTTTAAATTAGATGAAAAGTAAAATCTGTGTTATCGGATTGGGCTACGTCGGACTGCCGTTGGCAAGGCTGTTCTCGACCAAATACCCTACTGTCGGCTTTGACATGAATCAAAAGCGCGTCGATGCCCTGATGACTGGTCACGACCTGACTCTTGAGGTGAGCGACGAACTGCTGCAGGCAGCAATCAAGAGTGGTTTTAAATGCACCACAAAACTTGAAGACATCAAGGATTGCAACGTTTACATAGTGGCTGTGCCCACACCTGTCGACGCCAACAACCACCCCGATCTGAAGCCTCTGTGGAGTGCGTCGGAAACGGTAGGAAAAGTCATTTCCAAGGGTGATGTGGTGATTTACGAATCGACAGTGTATCCGGGCGTTACCGAGGAGGAATGTATACCGGTGGTGGAACGTGTCAGTGGATTAAAGTTCAATGTTGATTTCTTCGCAGGATACTCGCCCGAGCGCATCAATCCGGGCGACAAGGAACATACTGTCGAGAAAATCAAGAAGGTAACTTCAGGTTCAACGCCTGAGACAGCCGATTTTGTCGACAGCCTGTACAATTCGGTGCTGGTGAACGGCACTCACAAGGCATCGTCAATCAGAGTGGCCGAGGCTTCAAAAATCATAGAAAACTCGCAGCGTGACGTGAATATCGCCTTCATGAATGAATTGGCCAAGATTTTCAATGCCATGGGCATAGATTCACACGATGTCATCGAAGCCGCATCAAGCAAATGGAATTTCATCAAGCTCAGTCCGGGCTTGGTTGGCGGTCATTGCATAAGCGTCGACCCTTACTATTTGATTGAAAAAGCCGAGGTTTTCGGTGTGTTTCCGAGAGTTATGTCGGCTGCCCGACGCTTAAACGACAGCATGGGCAACTACGTGGCCAACCAGACCATCAAGCTCATGAACAAGAAGGGAGTGATGGTAAAGGACGCGAAAATACTGATTCTCGGAGTCACTTTCAAGGAGAATTGCCCCGACATCCGCAACACAAAAGTGGTCGACATTTATCATACCTTGCATGAATACACCGACAACATCACCATTTTCGACCCTTGGGCCAATCCGGAAAAGGTGAAAGAGGAATACGGCATCAGCATCAGTTCCGAGCTCCCAACCACAAGTTCCGAACTCTATGACGCTGTGATTCTTGCGGTTTCGCACAAGAAGTTTTTGGATCTCGACATCAAATCGCTGGTCAGAAAAGGCGGCGTGATTTACGACGTGAAAGGCTTCTTGGACAGAAGTATAGTCGACGGAAGATTATAATTTTTCAACATTCAGATAATTGTCAGATTTATTATTTAATTTTGCAAAATAAAAAAACATATTGCGGCTTTATGAATAACAACAATCACCTTATTATAATGGCAGGCGGCGTAGGCTCCCGTTTTTGGCCTATGTCCACACCCGAAAAACCGAAACAGTTCATTGATGTTATGGGCATCGGGAAAACCATGATACAGCTCACAGTCGAGCGTTTTGGCGGCATTATCGCCCCCGATCATGTGTGGATTGTCACCTCCAAAAAGTATAAGGACATTGTCAAGGAACAGCTGCCACAAGTGCCTGAGACTCAGATCCTTATGGAGCCTATCATGCGCAACACAGCCCCTTGCATCGAGTACGTGAGCCGTAAAATTTACGCCAAATACCCTGATGCCAACCTGGTGTTCTCCCCTGCCGACCATCTGGTGCTGGATGTGCCGCATTTCCAGGAAGTTATCAACGATTCTTTGGAATATACCAAAAACAATAATGTAATAGTCACTCTCGGAATGATGCCTACACGTCCCGAGACAGGCTACGGCTACATCAAGTCGGTCGATGCCAACTCGAAGGAAAAAATCCAGAAAGTGGAGGCTTTCAAAGAGAAACCGAACCTCGAAACAGCCAAGCAGTATCTGGCCGACGGCGGTTATTACTGGAACGCCGGAATCTTCATCTGGAACGCGAAAATGGTCGTGAACACAATTGCTAATCTGGTGCCTGATTTGGCCGCAGTATTCGACAAAATCGAGCCGCATTTCTATAAAAACGACGAGCAGGATGTGGTTGACGAACTATTCCCGACATGCCCTAACATCAGCATAGACTATGCCGTGATGGAGAAATCGAAAGATGTGTTTGTTTATCCGGCCAGCTTCGGATGGAGCGACATAGGCACCTGGGGCAGCCTTTACACCCACATCCCATACGATGCCGACCAGAACGCCATAATAGGTGAAAACGTAAAGATGGTCGACAGCAAAAACAGCATCGTGCGCTCTTTCGGAAGGAAAAAAGTGATAGTGCAAGGTCTTGACAATTACATAGTTGTGGACGACAACAACTGTTTGCTCATCTGTAAGATGCAAGACGAACAATTAATTAAGGAATGGCAAAAATAGTTTATTGAATTAAAATCAAATATTATGAAGAAACTTTTGACAAATATTGCAAAACTGTTCTTTGGAAAGCATAATTCAGGGTCATTATCAAGAGGTTATGTCTTGGCTTTTGATGTTTTGCTCGTCATATGCGCATTGATTATCATACCTTTTCTGAGGTTTTTCCCTAATTTCGATAAACTTGTTTTAGCAGATATTTTTAACAAATCTGTTTTTATCCTGCTGTTATTTATCATAGGATTCCTTATAACAGGTTCATATAAAGGTCTTATCAGATACACTGGTTTCAGGGATATCGAACAGATTTCCAAGACAACATTATGGGTGTTTATCACTATTTGCATAATTAAATTATTGATTAACAACGTTGCAGAATTCAGATTCTTAGATGCTTATTTTCCAAAATATCTGACGGTAGTGCTGATTTGCATAGTAGCTTTAGTGTTTATGGTACTCGCGCGCCTTGTCATACGCCGTATCTACAACGAATATTTGCGTCCACAACCAAATAAGGTCAATGTGGTGATTTATGGTGCCGGCGACGCTGGTCCTATCACACAAAACGCTCTGTATCAAGACACTTCAACTCAATACAATATTATCTCGTTTGTTGATGACTCAAAAGATAAGATTGGTAAAGCTGTCAACGGAGTGCGAATTCGTAAGCCGGAAGCCGTTTTCAATAAGGAGTTTATCAAAAAGTTTGAAATCAATATGATTATCTTGGCTATGCCGAGTTTGAAAATTGATAAACGTAATGAGATTGTTAACAGATTGCTCGACCTCGGTGTCACGGTGAAATCGGTGCCGCATGTCGAGAATTTCATTGATGGCGACAGCTTGAATTTCAGTCAGATTGAGGAGATTAAGATTGAAGATTTGCTTGAAAGAGAGCCTATAGTACTTGGCAAGGAAAACGTGAAACACGAACTTGAGGGCAAGGTGGTGATGGTGACAGGTGCAGCCGGTTCAATCGGTAGCGAGATTTGCCGCCAAGTGTTGCAGCACAACCCGAAATGCCTGGTGATGTTCGACCAAGCTGAGTCGCCGATGTACGATTTGCAGTTTGAATTGAACAACGAGGAGCCATACAAGCACATCGCGGTGCCGAAGGAGTTTGTTGTCGGTAACGTGAAGGATATCAACAAGATGACTGAGGTGTTCGAGAAATATCAGCCTCAGATTATCTATCATGCAGCGGCTTACAAGCATGTTCCATTGATGGAGAGTTTCCCTTACGAAGCCGTGTTCGTCAATGTGTTCGGAACTAAGATTGTGGCCGATTTGGCAATAAAATATGGCGTTGAGAAGTTTGTGATGATCTCGACCGACAAGGCTGTCAACCCGACCAACGTGATGGGCGCCACCAAACGTATAGCCGAAATTTACACTCAAAGCCGTAACAGCAACACCAAGTTCGTGACCACACGTTTCGGCAACGTTCTAGGTTCGAACGGCTCGGTTATCCCGTTGTTTAAGAAGCAGTTGGCACACGGCGGCCCTTTGACAGTCACCGACCGTAACATCATCCGTTTCTTCATGACAATTCCTGAAGCTTGTAGCTTGGTTTTGGAAGCCGGAGCCATAGGCGATGACGACGATATCTTTGTGTTCGACATGGGCAAGCCTGTCAAGATTTACGACTTGGCAAGCAAGATGATCAAATTGTCGCATATGCCTGACGTTCAGATAGAAATCACCGGTTTGAGACCTGGTGAAAAGCTGTACGAGGAGCTGCTCGCAACCAAGGAGAACACCATTCCGACCGAGCATCCGAAAATCATGCGCGCAAAGGTGCGTGAATACACTCAGGATGAGGTCGATAAGGAAATCAGCAAACTGTTGGAGATACTGCCAACATGCCAGGACTTTGACATTGTTAAGCAAATGAAGGTGATTGTACCGGAATTCAAATCCAATAACTCGGTATTTCAGATTCTGGATAAATAGAGCCACGTGTCGGACTCGAACCAACGACCTACGCATTACGAATGCGTTGCTCTACCAACTGAGCTAAAGTGGCGTATTTGAGTCGGCAAAAATACAAAATTTTTGTATTTGCAAAATAGAAAAATAAAAAATATAGTTAGAAGTTAGAAGTTAATACACAGCTATCTGCTAACTACTAACTACTAACTACTAACTTAAAACTAGGATAAAGTGTACTGGAAGATTCTTACTGTGGTTTTGGCGTCGATAATCAAGACGTTTTTCGCGCCCACTATCGGTTTCGCGGCGGGGTTGTCGTTTGGCACCACTTTTGTCGCCACCGCATTGGGAGCAATCGCAGGTTTCTTTATTTTTTACTATAGCTTCGATTGGATAATGAATGGTTTGAACCACAAAAGAGTGCATCCTTCGGCCAAAAATCTCAAAAAAGCCAAGAAAATCGTCACTATGAAAAGAAAATATCCGGTCTGGCTTTTTGTACCAATATTGCCAATCACATCGGTGCCGATTATGGCTATGATTGTCAGGAAGTTTTTCCATCACAACAAACCAGTGTTCGCATTGTCGCTTTTGACGGTGACGCTGTTCGCACTGGTTGGTTGCTTGGTGTTCTCGCCGATACAATATCTGTAATGAGACGTTTCGGGAAACGTCTTTACAGTTGGCAGAGGGCGGCGGCGCCTAAAATCGCCACCTCGTTGTCTTTCAATTCCGAAACACGGATCTCAACTGTTCCCTGATAAATATTCAGCAGATGCTCGTCGAACGACTTGCGCAGAGGCTTCATCAGCACCTCGCCGGCATGGACAGGGCCTCCCATCAAGAAAATAGCCTGCGGAGCCGAGAATGTCACCGCATTGGCCATCGCGATGCCCAGAAGATAACCCACGTTTTCGAATGTCTGGATGCCGATTGGGTCGCCGGCATTGGCAGCGTCACCAACCATTTTCGAGGTGAGGTTTTCAGGGGCGACCTGTTTCAAAACGCCATTATACAACGGGTTCTGCTCCATCAACTCGAGAGCTGTGCGACGGATGCCACCGGCCGATGTGTAAGTCTCAAGGCAACCCTTGCGTCCGCAGCCGCACTGGCGACCGTTGATGATGATTATCGAGTGACCGAGCTCACCGGCGGTACTGGTCGAGCCGAGAACCAGTTTTCGGTCGATGATGATACCGCTTCCAACACCTGTTCCAAGGGTGAATGTGATGAAATGGTCGAGGTTTTTAGCTCCGCCGTAAATCATCTCGCCATATGCAGCGGCGTTGGCATCGTTCGACACAACCACTTTAGTGTCAATATGTTGCTTCATCATCTCGGCAAGCTTCACCTGACCTTTGAAGTTGAGGTTAGGCGCCTTGTCGATGCTTCCGGTATAAGTGTTTCCATTAGGCGCGCCGATGCCTATACCGTCAATCTCGGAAATATGGTTTCTCTCAAGTAAAATCTTGATTTTATCAGCCATGTCTTTCACATAAAGCGCGGCATCGTAATACTCGTTGGTATGCAGGTTTTCCTTGTCGATGATTTTACCGTCAGCGCGGACAATTCCGATGTCGGTATTTGTGCCTCCGATATCGATTCCTATTGAGTGATTTAGTTTCATTTGTGCTAAAATTTATTTCAAAATGATGAATTTCTCCGCAAAATTAAAAAAACTTTAAATAATGTCAACTAAACTCAATTCTTTTTTTTATCTTTGCATTTTATTTAGAAATAATTTAACGTTTTATGAAAAACGCTTATCGCGAATATAAATTTTTGAATCTCACTGGTGTAGCCGATGAGATTAGAAAGTATTGGGAAGACAACCACATCTTTGAAAAGAGCCTTGAAAACACTAAAAACGGCACAGCTTACGTGTTCTACGAAGGGCCACCGTCAGCCAATGGCATGCCGGGCATCCACCATGTGATGGCCCGCACCATCAAGGACACCTTCTGCCGTTTCCAGACATTGAAGGGCAAATACGTGAGCCGCAAGGCAGGATGGGACACCCACGGACTGCCGGTTGAGCTCGGAGTGGAGAAAAAACTCGGCATCACCAAAGAGGATATAGGCAAGAAAATCAGCGTTGACGACTACAACCGCGCCTGCCGCGAGGAAGTGATGAAATACAAGGACCGCTGGGACGACCTCACCCGTCAGATGGGCTACTGGGTTGACCTCACCAATCCTTACATCACATTCACAAACGAATATATCGAGACTTTGTGGTTCCTGTTGAAAGACTTGTACAACAAAGGCTTGCTCTACAAAGGATATACCATTCAGCCATATTCGCCGGCTGCAGGCACAGGCCTGAGCTCACACGAGTTGAACATGCCAGGCTGCTACCGCGACGTGAAAGACCTCACCTGCGTGGCGATGTTCAAGTTGAAAGTTGAAAGTGAAAAGTTGAAAGCGATTTTCAAACTGTCAACTCTCAACTCCCAACTCTCAACTCACGCAGTGGCATGGACCACAACACCTTGGACTCTGCCGTCAAACACAGCATTGGCAGTAGGCCCCGGCATCGAGTACAACCTCGTGAAGACAGTGAATCCGACCAGCGGCGAGCAAGTTTACATCATCATCGGCAAGCCGTTGATGGCATCGTTCTTCCCTGCCGAAGCCGAGAAACCGTCATTTGACGACTGGAAAGTGGGCGACAAGAAGCTTCCTTACGAAGTTTTGGGCACCTGCAAAGGCAAAGACCTGGCCGGCATCTATTACGAGCCGCTCATCCCGTGGGTGAAGCCTGACGGCGACGGATTCCGTATCATCCCGGGCGACTACGTCACAACAGAAGACGGTACAGGTATAGTCCACATTGCTCCTACCTTCGGCGCCGACGATAACCGCGTGGCAAAGCAGACCAACATCCCGCCACTGCACCTCATCGACAAAGACGGCAAGGCACAGCCTATGGTTGACAAGACCGGTAAATTCTTCCTCCTCGAAGACCTCGACCCTGAATGGGTTAAGACACATGTCGACGCCGAGGAATATGCAAAATACGCAGGCAAGTTCGTGAAAAACGCCTACGATCCGACCAAGACCGATAAAGATATTTCACTCGACGTCGAAATCGTCGTCATGCTGAAGGAACAAGGCAAGCTCTTCAAGAGCGAGAAGCACACCCACAACTATCCGCACTGCTGGCGTACCGACAAACCGGTTCTCTACTACCCTCTCGACAGTTGGTTCATCAAGACTACAGCGTTGAAAGACAGAATGATAGCCCTCAACAAGACCATCAACTGGAAGCCTGAGGCAACAGGTAGCGGTCGTTTCGGCAACTGGCTCGAGAACCTCGTCGACTGGAATCTCTCACGTTCACGTTACTGGGGCACACCATTGCCAATCTGGCGCTCAGAAGACGGCAACGAAGAGATTTGCATCGGCAGCGTGGCACAGCTCCGCGAAGAAATCGACAAATCGGTCAAGGCAGGATT
>JAFZXP010000008.1 GCA_017616735.1 Bacteroidales bacterium | reverse complement strand
GCTCATCGTTATCGTAATAACGAGAAAAAGCTGAATCTTTCATGGATATTAGATTCTCGTGAGCAAGCTAAAAACGATGAAAAATTCTTCAACAACTATTTCATAAAATTGGTCGGCGTTTCCGACTTACAACAAAAAATCAATTCCGGAATGTCGGAGGATGAAATTCGTTCATCGTGGCAAACCGGAATTGATAACTATCTAAAAATCAGAGAGAAATATCTGATTTACTAGTACATTCTCTTACCTGGATACACTTCGAGAGCTTTTCCAAGGATCATCATAGCGTCTTTCAAATCGTCGCAGTTGAGGCAGTAGCTCAAGCGCACTTCCTGACGGCCGAGACCGATTGTTGAATAGAATCCGCTTGCAGGAGCGAGCATCACTGTCTTGCCTTCGTAATTGAAGTCGGTGAGCATCCACTTGCAGAACTTATCTGAATCGTCGATTGGCAGATGTGCTACGATGTAGAAAGCGCCTTTAGGTGTTGGGCAGTATGCTCCAGGAATCTTGTTGATACCTTCTACACAAACATCACGACGTTTCACATATTCGGCAACGATAGCATCGAAGTATGAAACAGGAGTGTCGAGAGCGGCTTCACCAGCTACCTGACCATATGTTGGAGGCGACAGACGAGCTTGAGCGAACTTCATTGCTGTGTTGATGACCTCGCGGTTACGTGTCACCATACGACCGACGCGGATACCACAAGCGCTGAAACGCTTTGACACTGAGTCGATTAAGATAACGTTGTCGTCAACACCCTTGAGGCTCATTGCTGAATGATGGACAGATCCGTCATAGCAGAACTCACGATAAACCTCGTCGGAAATGAGATAAAGGTCATATTTCAGGATAATCTGGCGCAGATTTTCCATTTCCTGTTCTGAATAAAGATATCCTGTAGGGTTATTCGGGTTGCAGATAAGTATAGCTTTAGTGTGTTCGGTGATAGCCTTCTCAAAGTCCTCGATCGGGGGCAAAGCGAAGCCGTTGCTAATCTCCGAATAGATTGGACGTACACGCACTCCAGCTGTCTGTGCAAAGCCATTATAGTTTGCATAGAATGGTTCAGGGATAATGATCTCATCATCCGGGTCCATGATGGTCTGGAATGCGATTGACAGAGCTTCAGAGGCACCATTTGTAACGATGATATCATCCGGAGTTACGTGGATGTTCAGTCTGTCATAATATTCGCAAAGTTTCTTTCTGTATGAAAGTGTACCTGCTGAATGTGTATATTTAATAACTTTCTCGTCATAATTCTTGACAGCTTCGAGTGCGTATGGAGTTGTCGCGATATCTGGCTGACCGATATTCAGGTGATATACATGAATACCTCTTGATTTTGCTTCGTCTGCATAAGGAACGAGTTTTCTGATAGGCGAAGCGGGCATGAATGCGCCTTTTTTCGAAATTTTCGGCATAATATAATTAGGTATTAGATTAATTATTCTTTACTGGTGTGCTGATAGATTCCATCTTCAAAGGAGCTGCGTCGGTTGGCTCTGGCTCAACAGTACCTTTGATATGCAGCTTAACTTCCTTGTTTACCAAAGCGTTAGAAAACACTGTGACGTATTTGCTAAAATTACCTGATCTGTCAGTGTTTTTGTAAGTCACTCTAATGACATTTGATTCACCTGGTAATATTGGTTGTTTAGGCCATTCAGGCACTGTGCATCCGCATGATGATTTTGGTTGTGAGAGGATGAGTGGTTCGTTGCCTGTATTGACGAACACGAATTCGTATGAGCCGTTTCCTTTGAAAGGAATGTTACCGAAGTCATGGTTGGTTTCCTTAAAAGTGATTTCCGGGCCATTTTGTTTTCCTGCGGTATCCTCAGTTTGTGCAAAAGCGATGGTGCACATCATAAACAGTGCGCTAAATAGAACAAATAACTTTTTCATATCTGATACTTTTTAAATTTTTCAACCTACAAAGATACATATTTTTCGAATATATGCTGTCAAAAATAATTTTTTTAAAAATTTGAAAAAAAATGTTGCAGGTATTTAAAATATATGTACTTTTGCACCTCGAAAACGGCGGGGTAGCTCAGTTGGTTAGAGCGTCGGATTCATAACCCGGAGGTCATGAGTTCAATTCTCATCCCCGCTACAAAAAAAGGAGCTTTTCAGCTCCTTTTTTTTTATTTGCGTGCAATGACTTTCTTCACTGCCTCGACAATGTCTGGAGTATCAAGATGATAGTGCTTAAGCAGTTCATCAGGAGTGCCACTCTGACCAAAGACGTCGTTAACCGCGACCATTTCCAATGGACGAGGGTTGTTTAAAGCGAGAACCTGTGCGATGCTGTCGCCGAGACCGCCGTTGCGCATGTGTTCTTCAGCTGTAACCACGCAACCTGTCTTGGCCACCGACTTTAGCACTGCCTCTACATCCAACGGCTTAATGGTGTGGATGTTGATAAGCTCCGCGTTGATTCCCATCTCTTTCAAAATCGGGAGTGCCTCGATAGCTTTCCAAACGAGATGACCACAAGCAAAGATAGATACATCTTTACCTTCTTGAATCATCTGAGCCTTTCCGATGACGAACGGCTCATCGGCTGGAGTGAAGTTAGCTACTTTCGGGCGACCGAAACGCAGGTAAACTGGACCATTGTGCTCAGCTGCGGCGATGGTAGCAGCCTTTGTCTGATTGTAATCGCAAGGTACCAAAACCGTCATGTTTGGCAACATCTTCATCATGCCTATATCTTCGAGAGTCTGGTGTGTAGCGCCATCTTCGCCGAGGGTAACGCCAGCATGTGATGCGGCGATTTTCACGTTTTTGTTTGAATATGACACCACCATACGGATCTGATCATATATTCTAGCTGATGAGAAGTTGGCGAAGGTACCGGTGAAAGGGATAAATCCGCCATTGGCAAGACCAGCGGCAATACCTATCATATTAGCTTCAGCTATGCCGACTTGGAAGAACCTCTCAGGGAATTCTTTCGCGAAATCGCCCATCTTCAACGAGCCGGTGAGGTCAGCGGTGAGGCCGACGACCTTAGGGTTACGCTTGCCAGCTTCGAGCAGACCGTCGCCAAAGCCGCTTCTTGTATCTTTAAAATTCTGTACTTCTATTTTCATATCAATATTTTTTCATTTGTTTGAGATTTCTCCACTCCCTTCGGTCGGTCGAAATGACGAGGAAGGAAAAATCAATAATCTCCAAGAGTTTCTTTAAGTTGTGACAGAGCGCTGGCAGCTTGCTCATCATTTGGAGGCGTGCCGTGCCATTTGTGCGTTCCCATCATGAAGTCGACGCCCATTCCCATCTCGGTATGAGCGAGGATGATCTGTGCGAATCCTTGATGTGCATTCTCACGTGCTTCGTTAAGATTATCAACGATTTCCTGCATATCATTGCCGTCGCATTCGTAGACTTTCCAGCCAAATGCTTCATATTTCGCGCGGAGATTACCGAGGCTCATCACGTCGTCGGTGCTGCCATCGATTTGTTTTTTGTTGTAATCGATGATTGCCACGAGGTTATCGACGTTCTTTGCCGGAGCATACATCGCAGCTTCCCAAATCTGACCTTCTTCCTGCTCGCCATCGCCCATTAGGCAGAACACGAGATGATTGTCGCCACTGAGTTTCTTGGCTTGAGCAGCGCCTATTGCTACTGAGAGACCTTGTCCAAGTGAGCCGCTAGCCATGCGGATGCCAGGAAGACCCTCAACAGGTGTCGGATGTCCCTGAAGACGTGTTCCTAGGCGACGGAATGTTGCCAACTCGGCTACCGGAAAATAACCGCGGCGAGCTAAAATGCTGTACAGCATCGGACTGATGTGGCCGTTGGAAAGGAAAAACATGTCCTCTCCTGCTCCATCCATCTTGAAATGCTTCGGGTCGATTTGCATCTGGTCGAAATACAAGGCTGTCACGATATCGGTAGCGCCGAGCGAGCCGCCCGGATGTCCCGACTGACAACCATGAACCATTCGGATAATATCACGTCTGACTTGCGACGCGACATCTTTTAATTCATTGATAGTCATAATATTATCAAAGTAATGTAGTTAATTCGTTTTCTTCCGCAAATTTAAACATTTTTCTAAAAGATTTAATATTTTTTATTATTTTTGTGTAAATATTTTTTTCTATGCAGAACAAGAAAAATGACAAAATTAAAGATTTGATTTTCAAAGTATTGGAAAGCGACACGCTTATGCCCTTCGTGATGAAGAAGATGAACGGAATCAGCAGGAATAAGGCTAAGAACATACTTTCAAGCGGTTCTGTTTCCGTCGATGGGAAAAAGGTGTCGCAACACGATTTCGAACTAAAACCTGGTATGGAAGTTAAAATCGGACGCAACCAAACAGGCGAACAACTCAACAGTCATTGGGTAAAGATTGTTTATGAAGATCAGTATCTTTTTGTTGTCGATAAACGCAGCGGTATTTTATGTAACTCACCACATCCTGATGAAGAGACTGTGCAATGCATTCTGAATCAGTATCTTGAAAGAAATCATCAGCGCTGTCATGCTCATACGATACATCGTCTGGACAGAGACACGTCCGGGCTAATGCTTTTTGCCAAAGACAAAAAAGTGGCGCTGAAATTCGAGGAAAACTGGAAAGCAACTGTTTATGACCGTCGTTATGTGGCGTTGGTTCACGGAGAGATGCATAAAGAAGAAGGTACGATAAGTTCTTGGCTTAAGGATAACGCTCAGTTTGTGACGTTTTCGAGCAAATCAGACAACGGAGGTAAGTTCGCGACAACTCATTATAAATTAATAAAGGTGTCGAATGGTTATTCTTTGGTCGAATTAAAACTTGACACCGGTCGTAAAAACCAGATTCGTGTTCACCTTAAGGACATAGGATTTCCAGTCGTTGGAGATCCCAAATATGGCGATGGAGATGATAAGATTGGGCGTTTGGGATTGCATGCTTTTAAATTGTGTTTCATTCATCCAGTGACTGGTGAAGATTTAAAATTTGAAACTCCGTTTCCAAAAAGTTTTGATATTTGAATTTATATTTGTATATTTGCAGTTCAATAAAAATTAAAGAATTATGACTACTTGGCAGATTTGGTTATTGATTGCAGCCGTGTTCGTGGTGATTGAAATCTTCACCAGCGGCTTTGCAGTGGCATGTTTTTCAGTAGGTTGCGTGTTTGGCGCAATCTTGGCAGCGTGTGATTTGTCATTAACATGGCAAGTCGTAGCATTCGCAATCGGAACATTTTTAGCTTTTGTTCTGATAAGACCTGTCGTGATGAAATATCTTGACAAAAAGACTAACAACGACCATATTAAAACCAATATGGACAACATTATCGGGAAAACAGCAATGGTGACGGAGCGCATCGAGGAAAACGGCTTCGGGCGCGTGAAAATCGACGGCGATGATTGGAAAGCACAAACCACCGACGGCGTCGCAGTTGAAGTCGGCGAGAAAGTTCAGATTGAATCATATGAAAGTATAATATTAACTGTTAAAAAACTATAATCATGATTTACGTTGTAATAGTAATAGCTGCGATTGTTATAATATTCGCATTAGCAGGACTCAAGGTTGTCCCGCAGTCAGAAACAAGAGTAATCGAACGCCTCGGTAAGTTCCACAAGGTGCTTCCCGCCGGTTTGAATATCATTTGGCCAATCATCGACCGCCCGAAAATCATCGTGACAAGAAAAGTCGTTGAAGGTTACCAAGGTCGTCAGGTGGTGCGCATGAGTGAGACTGCCAAGATCGACCTCCGCGAACAGGTGTACGACTTCCCGAAACAAAATGTGATTACAAAAGATAACGTCACGACGGAGATTAATGCTTTGCTGTATTTCCAGATTGTTGATCCGATAAAGTCGGTGTATGAGATTGACAACTTGCCGAATGCTATCGAAAAACTAACCCAGACCACTCTCCGTAACGTCATTGGTGAACTTGAGCTTGATGAGACATTGACATCTCGCGACACCATTAACGCTAAACTTCGCGCGGTGTTGGATGACGCCACAAATAAATGGGGCGTGAAAGTCAATCGTGTTGAACTTCAAGACATCACACCTCCTGAGACAGTTCGTCAGGCTATGGAGAAACAGATGCAGGCAGAACGTAACCGTCGTGCTGAGATTCTGAAGGCTGAAGGTGAAAAACAGTCGGCAATCTTGAATTCTGAAGGTGAAAAGACATCGGCAATCAACAAGGCAGAAGCCGTGAAACAGTCGACATTGCTCGAGGCTGAAGGTGTGGCAAAAGCTAAGATCATGCAGGCTGAAGCTGAGGCACAGGCCATCCAATTAGTCGCTGATGCCATCAAGGCAACGAAGACTGACCCGGCATCATATCTTTTAGCGACCAAATACATCGAGACACTTAAAGAAATGACAAGCGGCAAGGATAACAAGACGGTTTATCTGCCGTATGAGGCAACGAATTTGCTCGGCAGTATTGGAGGAATTAAGGAGATATTCAAGTAATTCGTCATTTCGACTGTAGCGAAGCGGAATGGAGAAATCTACCGCATTTGAGAAGTGTAGATTTCTCGACTTCGCTCGAAATGACGGTTTTATTAAATGTTATGACAGAAATAAATCACGAATTATCGGAACGACAGAAAAAAGTCGTTGACAAGCTGAATGAACTAGGCATTCCTTTTAAGCTGATATTCCATCAGGCTCTCCCTACCATTGAGGATGCGTTGCAGTATTGGGGCAAGTTCGAGTGGACTCACTGTAAGAATTTGTTTTTTAGGAATCATAAAGGAAATCGACATTATTTAGTGATTTTCGACTGCATGCAGCAGCTTGCGATTCATGATCTGGAACATCGTCTGAAACAAGGCAAACTCAGTTTCGCTTCGGAAGCCAGGATGGACAAATATCTTGGGCTGAAGCCAGGTAGTGTATCCCCTTTTGGCATCATTAACGATGAAGAACATCATGTGTATCTTTATCTTGACAAGAATCTGCTCGATCGCGAATACATCAGCTTCCATCCGAACGACAACACAGGAACATGCGTCATCAAAACTACTGATTTGATAAAGTTTTTAGATGCAATGGGAAACGGTTACGAATTTATAGAGTTGTATTAATTATTTTTGTATTTTTGCAGTCAAATTAAAAGAATATTTTATGGATTATTTTCGATGCGTAAAACCATGTGTTGAATCAGAAATTGGTAAACTTGATTATGTCATTTTGCACGCTCCAGGTAAGGAAATCGAGCATATGACACCGGAAAACGCTCACAAATTCCTTTTCAGTGACATTTTAAATTATCGCGAAGCTTCGGAGAACTACAGGGACTTTGAAGGAAGTCTGCGCAAGGTCACAAATGTGTTGACTTTTAAGGATTTGCTTATTGATATCCTTAAAGATAATGAAGTTAGGGAAAACCTTGTGTATAGCATTTGCGAGAGAGAAAATCTGCCTTATTTGGCTGAATTGTTTTGCAGTTTCGATAATGAAAAACTGGCCACAACACTCATTGAAGGCTATGATAACAAGAATCTGAAAGAACGTTACATATTCCCTCCTATTCCAAACCTATTTTTCATGCGTGATGCTGCTTTCACTATGTATAACAATGTGATGGTCAGCAAGATGGCTACCGATGTGCGTGATCGTGAGACGATGATTTGGACAGCTATTTTCAAGCATTCTAAGATAATCAAAGTTGAAGGCATCAATCCAATCAACCGTTATAGCATGAATGGCATTGGTTCTGTGGAGGGTGGCGACGTAGAAATTGCTCGTCATGACATTATTCTTAGTGGCTGTGGCTCTAGAACCAGCAAGGAAGGCATAAACGCTTTGCTTGAGCACTTAAGAAGTCTTGGCGGAGTACGTCATCTGATCACACAACAGCTTCCATTAGAGCCGGAATCGTTCATACATCTTGATATGGTGTTCACGTTCCTTGACAAAGACCGTTGTATGGCATTCAAGCCAGTGATAATGAATGATTCTTTCAAGACCATTCATTATGAAGTGAACGGCTATGAGTATACTAAAGCTACAGAAGAGAAGAATCTCGTCGAAGCATTAGGCAAGCTCGGCATGAATCTTGAGCCGATTTTCTGCGGTGGTGGCGATGAGTATTATGGACCACGCGAGCAATGGCATAGCGGAGCTAATTTCTTCGCTTTCGCTCCAGGAAAAGTCCTTGGATATGCAAGAAACTACAACACTATCGAAGCATTGAACAATAATGGCTTTGAAGTTTTGAAGGCTGCCGACGTGGCATCAGGTAAAGTCAACGTTGATGATTACAAACGTTGTGTTGTCGCTTTTGAGGGTAACGAGCTCTCACGCGGTGGCGGCGGTGCCAGATGCATGACGATGCCGCTGTTGAGACAACCTGTAGAGTGGTAATAATAAAAAAGGACGTCGATTGACGTCCTTTTTTATTAGCATTCCGCAGTGGCGTTTTCCAACCGCTTCATCATCGAGAACATGAAGATAGCTGATACAACGCAAAGAATGATTAAAACGCCCCAGATCATCACCAAAGACAATCCTGTATTCCAAATTGAACTGATGACTGAGGTCAAATAGTTACCTATTGCAGTAGCACCGAACCAGAGTCCCATCATCAAGCCTTTGAGCTTCGGAGGGGCGACTTTTGAAACAAAGGATATGCCCATCGGGCTGAGTAACAGCTCTCCAAAAGTCAATACTAAATAGGTTGAAATCAGCCAGTTAGGTGACACCAAGATATGGCTCACACCTCCTGTGGCTGCTAGTTCTTTAGGTGAAGGCAGCCCAAATGATGCAGCGGCCATCACGCAGTAACCCAAGGCGGCGACGAGCATTCCCAGGGCAATCTTTCGCGGTGCCGAAGGCTCTTTCCCTTTCTTCGCCAAAGCGCCAAACAAAGCTATCGACACTGGTGTCAGTGCAACGACAAAGAATGGGTTGAAGTGCTGGAATATCTGTGGTAACAAGTTGATTTGAGCCGGAACATTGAGAGCTTTATACCATACACCAGCCACACATGTTGCAAGCAGTAATCCTGATAGTAATTTACCTTTTTTAGAGTCGCTTTGAAATACTCCAAACAAAGCATAAACACCGACGGCTATCATTGCGAGTGTAAACACGTCAAATCCGATACGAGTCCAGCCAGATGCAACTGATGCTGTGTAATCGCGCGCAAAGTATGTAAGCGTCAAGCCGGCCTGCTGGAACGCCATCCAGAAGAAGATCACAACGGCAAACACGAGGCACAAGGCTACCACGCGCTCTTTGGTTTGTTTAGGTGTGAGCTCAACAATCTTATCATCATTTGCAGCTTTATCACCCTTGCGGACGTCGACATGCTTAAACGACTTACGGAATCCAAAATAGATTGCAATTGAGAGAACCAATGAGATACATGCTATACCAAATCCGTAGCTGTAGGCTTCTGACAATGAATCAATATAATTTTGACAGAAAGTAGCCATATCGCCAGTGAAGCTGGTCTGCGCTGATGCTAAAGTCTCGAGCCTCGTCATTCCGTCGCTGGTGATAGTGCCATCGAGGAACTGGTGAGCCAATGAAGGGATGTTGGCATCGTAAGAGAAACCGCTCTTGCCCAGGAAGAGGTTTGTGACAGCCGTAGCCGTGGTTGGAGCAAACATCGAGCCGATGTTGATTGCCATGTAAAACAGACTGAATCCGCCGTCGCGTTTGGCAGCATATTTTGCATCGTCGTAGAGATTACCGACCATCACTTGGAGGTTGCCCTTGAAAAGACCGGTTCCAACAGCTATACAAAGCAATGCGGCAATCATCATTGTAAATGCAAGGCTACCTGTCGCATCTTTCTGTGTAAACAACAAAAGATAACCAGTAAACATCACCAGAATACCTGTAACGACAGTCTTGCCAAATCCCCAAAATTTGTCGGCAATATATCCGCCAAGGATTGGCATGAAATATACTGAAGCAAGGAAGATGCCGTAAAACTGTCCTGCCGCTTGTGCAGTGAGACCGAATTTCGCTTGCAAGAACAATACGAAGATTGCAAGCATAGTGTAATAGCCGAAACGCTCGCCAGTGTTGGCTAAAGCAAGGGCGTACAAACCTTTTGGATGACCTTTAAACATATCTGTAGATTTTGTTGTTAATTATTTCTAAATGGACTTATTGTGAAAGTATACTCGTAAATACCGTTCTTAATCAGATACTTATCAAGCGCACCAGGACCGCATGTAGCTGTGCCGAGAGGGGCTTGCTTGTAGTCGATATTTACTGTCCAATAATTCGCCGGAGTAATTTGATTCATCCTCTCAGCTTTGGTCAGATCTTTATCGGAATAATTGTAAATACTGAAGTTAAGATGTTCAGGGCTACTTACCATAAGACCTCTACCATTTTGATTATAGATAGCGAACCATCTCACCTCGGTGCGGTTGCCACTTTCTTGTGGTTCCTCATGCATCTCGAAGAAATCGGAGGCTTTACGTTCGTAAACTCCCACCCTGCCTGATGCGTTCCTATCTGGATAATTCTCAGTATCTTTACCGAAATATTTTACGTTTTCAAATTTTATAGGCATGGTAAGCTGCGTGCCAATCTTTGGGAACGTCTCTACCTTATGGGATGGTTCAACCCTCATTGTCACCGTGATGTTGCCGTCACCGTCGACATTATAAATTTGATTGGTTTTAAGCACTGTGTCGCCAACTGTATTTATATATTCCAAGTTTACAAACACTTCGACATTATAAGCATCTACTCTATTCACTTCGCATTCAATATCGCATATCTTCATATTGTCGAGACCTGCTGCCGACCATCTTCTTCTGCCCCACCAGTCGACGTCATCATTCAAAGTAGGGGCACGCCAGAAGTTAGGTCGTATAGAACCGGCAAGCAACTCATCGGCTTGATATACCAAAGATGTAGGAACGCCTTTATTTTTGTCGATTTTGAACCTGAAAGAATTGCTGCTCAAAATAATGACATCGCTATCTTGATATAAATCAAGTTTCGTTAAGCATTCATTTTCTTGTGGTTCAACCATCGGGACATTAAACTGATACTGCTCGTATGCAAGTTCGTAACCATCTTCAATCAGATTGTTTCCTTGTTTGATTTTGAACGAGAAGTTGACAAAGAACTCCATATTCGGCTTATCAGTGAAGAATAACGATTCAGGTATATTGATAAAAATCTTCTGAGTCTCTCCAGGTGCGCAGTTGAGTTCGATTTGTCCTTTCATCAAGGTCTTTTTGTTTGAGAAGATTTCAAAGAAACAATCGAAATCGCTGAGGTTTCTGAAGAAATAGTGATTTTCAACCTCGAAAATTCCATTGACAGGATCCACAGGTTTTACTTTGATATTCTGATAGCATTTCTTCACCTCGTCCATATGATGATGCGGTATTCTGTCGCTTGTCACCAGTCCGTTCACACAGAAGCTGTCGTCGTTGCCGCAGTCGGGAATCTCGCCGAGGTCGCCGCCGGCAGCGTACCATTTGTTGCCATTCTCGTCGTATTTGATGATTGATTGATCAACGAAATCCCAGATGCAGCCGCCCTGAATCTCAGGATATTTCTCGAAGACATCCATATAATCCTGCAATCCACCGCAGCTGTTGCCCATCGCGTGGCAATATTCCACCATGATAAACGGACGGTTAAGCGAGTCGAGATGGCGCTCGGCAAATGCCGTGAGATAGTCGACGCCTGCATACATCAAACCGATGTAATCTGTGTTATAATCATAGCCGGCACGTTCGCATATGACAGGACGAGTGTCGCGCTGTTTCATCCAGTCGTAGCATGCCTTGGTGCAGACGCCGTTGCCGCATTCGTTGCCCACCGACCACACGATGACCGACGGATGGTTCTTGTCACGCTCGACCATATTCTTGCAACGATATAAAAACGCGTCTTTCCATTCATCTTTCTTGGCAAGGCTGTTTTCGTCATAGCCCTGCGGATGCGACTCGTTGTTAGCCTCATCAATGACATAAATGCCATAAATATCGCAGAGATCATACCAGTATTCGTCATCAGGATAATGGCATGTTCGCACGGTGTTGATGTTGTTTTCGAGCATGATTTGGATGTCGCGTTCCATAGTGGCGTGGTCGACGTATTGACCAGTAATTCCGCTATGTTCATGACGGTTCACGCCTTTAATCAAGACAGGTTTGCCGTTCACTAATAGCTGGCCGTCTTTCACCTCTGTGGTGCGGAAACCGATCTTGGTGCTACAAACATCAATTTCATTGCATTTTTTGTCTCTTATTTTTATAGTCAAGTCATAAAGATTTGGCTTCTCGGATGACCAAGGTTTTATGTCTTTGATTATTGTTTTATCAAAATGCAAAGTACATAATCCTTTGTCATATAATGGCTTAAGGCTTTCTTTTGTAATTGTTTTATTGATTGGTTTTTGTCCATCTAATAATATTGTCACATAAAAAACCTTCGGCAACTTCTTAGGATCAAAATTGATGGTTACATCAAGCTCGAAAGTGCCGTTTTCATAGTTTTCATCAAGACCGGCTTTCACGAAATAATCGTAGATGTTAAGTTTTGGTTTTGCATATAACACAACATCGCGGGTAATGCCGCTCATGCGCCAGAAATCCTGGGCTTCGAGATAAGAGCCGTCGCTGAAACGGTAAACTTCGAGAGCAAGTTTATTGGTTTTACCAATATTAATATAAGGTGTTATGTCGAACTCGGCAGGTGTTTTGGAATCTTCAGAATATCCAACAAATTGGCCGTTAATCCACAGATACATTGCCGACTTTACTGCACCAATCTTCAGATAAACATTTTGACCTTTCCATGCTTTTGGAGCATCAAATTCATGAATATATTGTCCAACCGGGTTAAACTCCGTCGGAGCGTAAGGCGGATTTGACTTGAACTCATTCGCCACATTCACATAAACAGGATTGCCGTAGCCGTTAAGTTCCCAGTTGCCAGGCACAGGCATTGTACCCCAATCACTTGCATCCTTGTCTTTTGGACTCTCGCAATAGGCAAATTTCCAATCGCCGTTAAGAATTTTAAAGTCGTTACCTTTTACATCTGCTCTAGGCGGCATTTTGTTGACCTGATAAACGCTCAGATCGTTCCACCAATCCTTGATCTCAACATTTTGTGCCTTTGCGCAAAGTGATAACAACATGGCACTCAATAATATAGCAAAGCTTCTTTTCATAAGGCCGATATTTTACGTTAATAAAAATGATATTGCGAAATTAAACATTTTTCTGAAAATTAACGCACTTTTTTGACAAATTATTTTTTAAAAACCTAGATGAAGTATGAAAAAGTTTTGTTATCTTTGCAAGTTAATCATTCATTCACCATGAAAAAACTTTTTGGATTTTTTTTATTGTTGACATTGGTTGTCATAGTTTTCAGTTCATGTGAAAGAAACTGTGTTTGCAAGAATCTTGAGGAAGGTACACAGGCAATATATTATGGCGCATATTCAAAAAGTGAATGCCAGGAAGCAGAAGATTACTATAACACATTACACGGAAAACATATTTATGAATGTTCATATAAATAATTGATTATGAAAGAGAAATTATTCTTCTTCAGCATAAAGCATCCGCTGGTATACATACTGTCGCTAGCCATAGTAGTAAGGCTGCTGGCGGTGATATTCACCGATGGTTCAATCACCAGTTCAACAGAGTTCAATTATTACCCGATATCTGAGAAATGGATGGTAAATCCTTGGATTGTGTATATAGCGAGAATTGTTCTTGGTGCTTTCTCATTGCTGATAATTACGTTATCATACAGAATCACTAAAATCATAGCCGACAAGACGACGGCTTTGGAGATTGCCACATTTGGATCGTTGCTTTGGTGCTTACCATACGCAAGTGTACATCCGATATCAGAGACGGTTTCGCTACCCTTCCTTCTTTACGGTACACTTCTTATAATAAAACAACACAATCTGTTAGACAATAACGAGAAAGAGAAATTCCATCGCACCACTTTCATCATAGCGGGATTCTTCCTTGGACTTGGATTTGCTGTTTGTTACCAAAGTATCATATACTATATAGGAATATTGATAGTATTGCTTATCCTGAAAAACTGGAAAGGCGCCTTGATGTCGCTGATAGGATACGTTATAGCAGTGGGTCTTACTCAAACAGTTGTCGATTTATTAGTGTTCCACAAACCATTCGTAGCAATGACGGCGTTTTTCAACGAGCCGATGTTCGAGACCGTCTTACCTATGTGGGCACTTATCTTTCTTCTTGTAGTGATGGTACCGCCAATGTCATTGCTATTGATCTTTGGCTTTATCAGAGTGTTTCGTAAATACATATTATTGGTAATTCCAACTTTGATGATACTACTCTGTTCATTATTCACGTATGACTTTGATGTTCTTATGATGGCAATACCAACATACGTCATCGCCGGCTACGTGGGATGGAAAGAGTTTTATAAAAATTCAGCTTTTTGGACGAAGAACAAATGGCTGGTGTTGACATGTTACATACTGTTTGCGTTGTTGAACACTGCTTTAATACTATTTTCATTTGTTTATTTGTAGACTATGACTACTGACGAGGCGAGAAAACGAATTGCGGAACTGAGCGAAACAATTGACAGTCACAACTATAAGTATTATGTTTTAGCGCAGCCGAGCATCAGCGACTACGATTTCGACATGCTGATGAACGAGCTTATCGCGTTGGAGAAAGAGTTTCCGGAGTTGGCGTTGCCGAGCTCGCCGACGCAACGCGTCGGCGGCGATATAACCAAGGAGTTTCCGCTGGTAAAACACAGATATCCAATGCTTTCGCT
>JAFZXP010000007.1 GCA_017616735.1 Bacteroidales bacterium | reverse complement strand
GACAAGCAGAATATCGACTTCGAAGCCTGGCTTTTGAGTTGAAATTTCCAGAATCTGAGTGTTCGCATCAGGCGTGTTATCTGGAATTATGAAATAGGCAAAAATCGCTGTCAATGCACATAAGATGATGAAAATCAACGATATCATGCCAGCGATGTTCTTTTTATAACGTCGCCATGCAAGCTGTGAAGGGGATAAAAAATCGTTGTTTTCCATGCTTAAAAATTTTTACAAAAATAATAATTTTTTCAATTAAAAAAGTGTAATTTTGCGCCCTTAAAAATGAATCTTTGATCATTATGAATGATATGATGAAAAAACTATCAAATAGAAAGGTGGGGCTGGTTTTGCTGATGATAGTGATGTGCTTAGCGCTTCCAGCGCACGCTCAGAATAGAGACGCCTTCTTTTATAACGACAATGACAATACTATCCGCAATGCGAATTTTGGAGGCTACAATATTGGAACTCAGATATTTGGTTCTGAATATGGAGGATTTAACATCACGACACAGGTGTTTGGACAAGAAACGCCACTCGATGGAGGATTGTTTGTCCTGGCAATATCAGGCGTAGCATATGCAATAAAAAAGAGAAAAAATAACAATAAAAAATAACTGTCATGAAGAGACTTGTTACATTTATCATCACTATAGCTTTATTAATAGGATTGAGCCAGTGCAAGAAAAAGATTGAAGGGATAGCTCCAGGTTCCAATGCCATCGGAAATCTTGTTTACATCAAAGTTAATGCTGGCCATGATGACAAACATATCATATATCCGGAAACAGGAGCATACGTGTTTCAGGATGGCGATAAACTCTATGTCGGCAACTCTGGCAAATTCAGAGGTACTTTAGTATACGAAGACGGAGTTTTCAGTGGTTTGGTAGCAGACCCGACAACAGACGACTATCTGCACTTTTACTTTGTAGGTGGATTAACGCCGACTCCAACACCAAGTATAAACGAAACCACAGAGTTCACTGTTAGTATTGCCGATCAGTCGGACAAACTCCCAGTCATCTCTTACGGACATTCAACCACAAAGTACATCGACGAAGCCACGAGCTATGCCTGTATGCTCATGAACAAGTGCAGCTTGGTGAAATTCATGGCTTGGCCAACGCCATCAACAACTAATAATACCGTCACGATTTCGGGAGTGAAGACCACGGCTGTCATTAGCTTTGATGCCGAAACCCCTGGTATCACATCCGCCGATGGAACTGGTTCAGTGACACTCCATAAAGTTGACGGTTCAGATCCAGCCGAGAGGTGGGCCATACTGTTGCCGCAGATTGAGACGAATGCTACGATCTCTTACAAAGACAAAGACGATGATGACGTTGCTCAGACAATCTCCCTGCCTAGAATAAAAGCCAACGCCTTCTATGGTGGATACAATGGCATATCGGTTGGACTCGAATATGTCGATCTCGGACTTTCGAGCGGACGAAAGTGGGCTGCCTGCAACGTAGGCTCATGCACGCATGAGGGCTTCGGCACCTTCTTCGCTTGGGCAGAGACCGCCCCCAAGTCCACATACTGCTGGCATTCCTATAAGTATGCCTTCAACCCTAAGTTTTATCCAGATAACCCTTCTTCTGCAATCATTCCTAATTCTGATGATTCGCTTCACCACGAACTTGGTTCTAATGATAAGCCCAATCTGGGGTTTTTCAAATATAACACCCAAGCGGACTATTTCGCCTATGAGGAAGGAGCTGTGACTGGGCCAAACGGAGTGGTAGATGGACCAGACGGCGTTACCTCAATCTATGCTATAGGTCACTCTACCTCCAATCTTGCTATTGATGACGCGGCTTATGTCAATTGGGGTGATGATTGGCGCATGCCTACAGCGCAAGAGTGGAGAGATCTGCTTAATGAAACAACCAAAACAAGGGAAGTGGTGAACGGTGTAGGAGGTGTGCGGTTCACAGGACCGAATGGCAACAGTATCTTCCTGCCTTTTGCCGGTGTTTACGGCGGTCCGATGCACTCGTTCTATTACGATTGTGGAAATCAGCCCCATGGTGAATACTGGTCGAACGAAATCGACTCAGACAAACCGTACCAAGCGTATATACTCTATTTCGATGACAAAGATCATACACAAGATCCAGGAACTATCCCGAATGGTGTTGTAGGAGGCCAGATAGTGTTTCATAACTCAGGTGGCGATGATGTAATTGAATTCATTCGCAACCAAGGACGTCCTGTGAGGGCGGTGTATGATCCAAAGCCGGAATTGAAGAAATAGTGCTTGTTTTTCAATAAGATTTTTCTTTTTTTAGTAAAAAGTTGTATTTTTGCACCATTATGTGTAAGAATACAATTTTTTTATTTGTGCTTGCGTCGTGAGACGTTAGACATTAGACTTTAGATATATGAAGAAAATTAGCATATTTATCATAGCAGTAACCTTGATTTTAGGCTTGAGCCAGTGCAAGAAAAAGGAAACACCGACTGTTACACCTGAAGTTGAGGGCAAAATGGTCCATATCAGCGTGAATGCCGGTCATGGCGACAAGTACATATTGTATCCAAATACGGGTGCCTACGTCTTCGAGAACGGCGACAAGCTCTATGTGGGCAACAATGGCAAGTATGTGGGTACGCTGACCTACTCCCAAGGCAGATTCAGCGGCAATATCTATGAACCCAGCACTAATGACTACCTGCATTTCTATTTTACTGGCGATGAGGTGCCGAGTGTTACTCCTATTACCGCACAAGGCGGCGCAACCCCGACTACAAGTTTTACGGTAAGCATTACCAACCAGAGCGATAATCTTCCGGTGCTTTCATATGGCCGCTCGAACATAAAATACACAAATAAAACAGCCACATATACTTGTATGTTGGAGAACAAGTGCGGGTTGGTGAAGTTTATAACTTCGGAGAAGATAACAAAACCCGTTACTATTTTTGGCATGAAGACCACTGCCACCATCGACTTTGCCGATCCTGGCATCACCCCGGCTGATGAAACGGGTGTAATAACCCTTTATCCTGACGACGGCAGTAACAAACAAGTCAAATGGGCTATTCTTCTTCCCCAAGATGCCGTTGATAACGCGCAGTGTAGGATGTTTGGATTTGAACACGCCACCTGTGAAGTGCCTGAAGTTACAAACAACATGTATTATACCACTGGTGTGAATATCACATTGACAGCAAGAGAATTCTCGGTCGGGGCGAACACTAAGGTTGCGTTTTCTTCAGGTAACCTTCAAGCTGTGTTTCCCGAAGCCAACACTACCCCCGGCAAGTATTATCAGGCCGCTCCCCATCAGTATGACATGATCGGCGACGCTGTTGCCAATACCTGCATCGGCAACAATCAAGTCACAACTGCCGGCGCTGTTGACCTGTTCGGCTGGGTCGGAAAATCTTCGGGTTCAAATATGGGTAACCAGGGAATTTGCAATGATACTGACGACTCGAAGTACGGCACCAAAGCTGGCGAATCCCTGAGGAGTGAATGGGGTCCTGGTATGACCATAGACGGCTATACGGGCTACCAATCGGAAGGCACTAACTGGCGCACTTTGACTAAAGATGAATGGGGTTATTTGTTCAACGGAAGAACCAACCACAGTCAGAAATATGGTCTTGGCATTGTAAACGGTGTGAAAGGCATGATAGTATTGCCGGATGAATGGACTCTTCCTGAAGGTTTGAGTTTTATTACAGGCACCAGTGACTGGAATAACGAATATAATATCGCCCAATGGGAGCAGATGGAGTGGAACGGCGCGGTATTCTTGCCTGCCGCAGGTTTTCGGACTGGTGTTGAATGCCTTCTTACGAATGCCGATGGGAATTACTGGTCTAGTACTTCTATTTCTGATAATGCAGCATGCGCTTTCAGCATGACATTCCGCTCAAACCATTTTGTTACGGATCAAACATGGAATCGGCATTACGGTTGCTCCGTCCGTTTGGTTCGCAATGTGCAATAATTGATAACATAGAAAATTTCAGATATGAAACAATTGCAAAGTATCATCGAAAAAGCATGGGACGACCGCTCTTTGTTGGCGAAAAATGAGACTCGTGAGGCTATCCGCGAGGTTGTCAAACTTCTTGACAAAGGCGAGATTCGTATTGCTGAAAAGCTTGACGGTCAATGGGTTGTGAACGAGTGGCTGAAGAAAGCCGTCATCATGTTTTTCCCGATTAACGATATGGAGGTGTCGAAGAGCGGCATCTTTGAATATTACGACAAGATTCCGTTGAAGGGCGGCTTCGAGCAGGCTGGAGTGCGTGTGGTGCCTCCTGCGACAGTGCGTTACGGCGCGTTCATAAACAAAGGCGCAGTGCTGATGCCTTCATATATTAATATAGGTGCTTACGTCGACAGCGGAACGATGGTCGATACTTGGGCAACGGTGGGCTCGTGCGCGCAGATAGGCAAAAACGTGCATCTCAGCGGCGGCGTGGGCATTGGCGGAGTGCTCGAACCAGTGCAGGCAGCGCCCGTAATCATTGAAGATAATTGCTTCATCGGCTCACGATGCATCGTAGTGGAAGGTGTGAGGATTGAAGAAGAGGCTGTGCTTGGCGCAAACACCGTCATCACGCAGTCGACGAAGATTTTGGATGTGACAGGATCTGAAATCAAAGAATACAAAGGCGTGGTGCCGGCTCGTTCGGTGGTGGTGCCTGGTTCATACACGAAACACTTCCCGGCAGGCGACTTCCAGGTGGCTTGTGCGTTGATAATCAAAAAGAGAAACGAGTCGACGGATAAAAAAACATCTCTCAACGAAGCGTTAAGAGATGTTCAAGTTTGAGGGTAGAAGGTGGGATTCGAACCCACGACCCACGGAACCACAATCCGGTACTCTAACCAG
>JAFZXP010000006.1 GCA_017616735.1 Bacteroidales bacterium | reverse complement strand
GTGGTGGACAAAAATTTTGGGTTTTTGTCCACCGATATTAATATATTTTGTATATTTGCATTGTGTTAAATGTGATCATCTTTTATGAAAATTACTTTATCTTTATCGGACAAAATTAATAAGACGAGCGGGGAGAGCGAGGTGCTGCTGAGGTGCTCGATGGGGAGACAACTGCGACTGAGGGTTAAGAGTGGGATTTTTATTTCGCCGGATTTGTGGGATGATAAGAAGAATGAGGTGAAATCGACGAATAAGATCAGGACGGGGCATGTGCTGAAGGCGAATAAGATTAAACAGAAGCTGGAGGAACTGTGCACGAAGATTGTTGAGGAGAGCGTGAAGATTCCGGTGGAGAGCATGGATAAGGATTGGCTGGAGGGTATTGTTTTTCAATATAATCATCCGGAATATACCAGGATAGCGAAGAGTTTGTCGTTTTTTGAGGTGTTTGACTTGTTTGTGGAGACGGAGAAGAAGGATTGCAGCTGGAAGGAGACGACGGCTGAACGTTTTGTGACGCTGAAGCATCATCTGATGGGGTTTGAGGATTGGTATGATAAGAAGCTGACGTTTGATGGTCTGGATAAGGATTTCTTTGATGAGTTTGCTGATTTTCTGCTGAAGTTTAAGAAGATGCGAAACTCAACAAATGCTAAGAATTTCAAGCTGCTGAAATGGTTTTTGAGATGGGCGGTGGCGAATGGGTATAATAATAATTCTTTCTTCGATACTTATACGCCTGGTATGTGCAAGACGAAGAAGGCGAAGGCTGAGAAGAAGGTGGTGGTGTTTTTGAACGAGGAGGAGCTGAAGACTGTGAGGGAGTTTGATTTCTCGAACGATGACAGACTGGAAAAAGTGAGGGATGTGTTTGTGTTTTGTTGTTACTCGGGGCTGAGGTATTCGGATGTGGAGCATCTGACGCAGAACAATATTTATGACGACCAGATTCATGTGACGACGATTAAGACTGACGATACGATTACGATTAACCTGAATAGCGTGACGAGGGCGATTTTGGAGAAGTATCATGATGATGAGCACCCTGAGGCTAAGGCGTTGCCGGTGATTAGTAACCAGAAGATGAACCTTTATCTGAAGGAAATGGGAAAGATTTGCGGACTGGACCAGCTGATTACTCAGACGTATTATGTGGGGACGAAAAGGGTTGAGGACACGAGGCCGAAGTATGAGTGGATTGGGACTCATACTGGGCGCAGGACGTTTATCTGCAAGGCGCTGAGCAAGGGGATTTCGCCGCAGTTGGTGATGAAGTTTACCGGGCACAGTGACTACAAGGCAATGAAGCCTTATATTGACATTACAGAGAATGCCAAAGCTGATGCTATGAAACTACTTGATGACTAAAACCTAAGCGATTACACGAGAAAGGCACTGATTTTCAGTGCCTTTTTTGTTTTCTACGAAGCCTGATTTTTGAGTTTTTGGTTTTTATTTTAGAAATTTGCATGGTCAATCAAGCTGGAATAGCAGACAGCGCTGACCCGACGAATCGCCTTCCAGTCTGCTATCTGGAGTGGCGGGGTCGGAAACAGTAAATATTTTAAAAAATGAAAAATGTAATAGATTTGATTTCTGTTGCAAAGGAATTCCCAGACATGATTGTTAGTATCAGTGTGGGAGATTTGGTAAAAGCTAACAAGGAACTGATTGACGAAACAGTGAAAAGCCTTGAACGGCAGTTGACGGACGCGAACACGGAGACCTATCCGAGTGCGGATAAAGTGGCCGAGATTCTGGATGTGTCGAGACCGACTTTGTGGAGATGGGAGAAGATTGGGTATTTGGTGCCGATTAGAGTAGGAGGTAAGGTGAGGTACAAGATGAGCGATGTGAAGAGGATTATTGAGGAACAAGACGGAGAGGAGGCTGCGTTATGAGCGAGAGACTGGAGAATTTGAGGCTGGAGGCCGAACCCGTGAGGCTTTCGCTGGATGGACTGCCCTATAAGGTGCAGGAAGTGATTAACACGTACGCCAGGGCGCTGAACTGCCCGAAGGAGTACGTGACCGGACCGGCAATGGTGGCGGCATCGCAGGCTGCAGGGAACATGTTTGTGTGGCAGAAAGGCACGCACAAATGCTATCCGCAGTTTTATGCGGCTTTGCTCGGCGACAGTACTGTGAGCAAGACTGGCTCGATAAGAGTGATGCTGAAGCCATTAAAGGAAGAGGACTACAAACTTTACAGCAGGTGGAAGAGCGATACGGCCGAGATGAAGAAAGACGAGGCTGCGAAGATTCCGCTGAAGTGTTATCTGGTGAACGAGGCGACGCTGGAGGCTTATCAGCTGAAGCTGTCGGAAAACCCGCAGGGGATAACGTTTCAGAACGATGAGCTGCTGTCGTTTTTCGGAGGGTTGAACCGCTACAATCCCAACGGTGCTGACGAGAAATTTTATCTGACTTGTTTTGGCAACTATGAGAATTTCACTAGAGCCAGAGTGGGAGAGACCAGGTGCATACAACATCCTATAGTGAGGATAGTGGGAGGCATACAGCCGGACGTGTTGAAGCCATATTTTGAAGGCTCGACGATGCTGGCCGACGGAATGCTGCCGAGATTCCTATGGTTTGACGTGCCCAGTGACTTTATGTTTGACGTATCGGGCGAGAACGTGGACATAAGGGAAGCTGAGAGGACCTGGAGTGAGATTATCCATAAGCTGCTTGACCAGAAGAACGAGGTGGAACTGGTGTTTGAGGACAGAGCGTGGCAGATCTATAACAACTATAAGATTGACCACTACAAGGCCAAGAACAAAAGGACACTGTACGGATATGAGGCGTCGATATGCGGAAAGCTTGAGATATACGCCATTATCTGGGCGATGACCACCAGGATACTGCGATATGCGGCGGAGGACGAGCCCGAAGACAACCGGCTGATGATTGTGGAGGGCGACATAAACTATTCGTTAAGCTGTATGGAGTACTTCAGAAAGACGGCGATGAAGGTGTATGATATCATCACCAACGGGAAAGGACTGAACCCTGCGGATTGCATAAGAGGGTTGAGCGCGATGATAAAGAACCAGTCGCTGTTTGCAGAGGCGATAGGGAAGTCGCACCAGTATGTAAATAAAGTGTTAAACGGATAAAGGGCAGGTTGCAGGTTGCAACTCGGGGAACGCCAGTAAACACTGGAGAAAGCGCAGATGCAACCTGCAACCAATATAAGGAGAAAAAATATGTATCCAACAAAGAGAAATATGATAGCTAACCCGTTGGGAATCAGCGAGGAAGTTATAGAATTGGCTAAAAGTACGCCGATATTTGAGAGGCGAGTGAGGGTGTATGCCTATCCGGAGGAAGACATTGAGATTGGACCGATAGGAATCAATGATTCGCTTGGATCGATACTTAGGAACCGATCGGCAGAGAACTATCAATGGCTGTACACACCGGCATGCAATTTGACCTACACAATGGTAGGGAATGAGGTTGTGTATTATCCTGTGGCGTTGACCGGTTTGATGGACTTTGATATACTGCGGGAAGACAATCAGGATATGGATATGCAGGAGGTAAAGAAATACCTTTGCCAGTTGCCTCAGATAGCCTATTGTGGACGGAATTACTATGGTAGCGGGTTGATGTGTCTGGTACCCATTATGGCACCTCAGAGGTATACAGAGCATGCTAAAGCGTTGAGAAAGGCATTCGCCAGGAGTGGGCTACACGTGAGGGTGAATTACAGTGTGTTGCATTCGAGAGTTGTCAGTTATGACCCAGATGCTTATTTCAATGAGCGGGCATCTGAATTCAAGATACTTGATTACCCATAGAAATTTTTTTCGGAAACGAACAACAAAGCAAAAAAAGAAAAAAAAGATGCTTTTTTTGCCAGTGAAGAGAAGCGAAGGCAGTCAAGGTTTTTTGCAAAAAAATACTCTTTTTGGAGAGTAGCGGAAAAAAGGAAGATTTTTTTCCAAAAACCCGAAAGGGCTTGACCTTGACGGACAAGCGGAACGAGCTAAATTTGCAGCGTTTTTTGAATTTTGAGAACACTAATAGAAAAAGGCGACCCTCAAAAATGAAGGACGCCTTTGTCGTTTTCAGTTTAAACCGGACGGTTAGTTCGCATCGCGCACGAGACGCACACTACACCCGTTGCTGCGGTAGTAGTGGCCCATGAGCGCTGCGTCGTATTGGAAGTACAAGAACCACGCGCGGTCGTCGTTAGGAGTACTCGACCAGTAGTTGCCGTGGTCGCCAACACCGTAGACATTCGTACCGCCGCGGTTGCCAGCGGCAGGAAGGAACACCGAGCCGGCTGCTTCCTCAACAGCCCATGCCTCGGCTGTATATGACGAAGATACAGCTGTAGTGTTGCCGTCAGGACGGATAACATAGCCGTTAACGCCAGCAACACTACTCCATCCCATGGTGCTGTGGTCCAATATGTACTGCCATTGGTCTTTACTCAAAGTGAACCAATCATTGTAGCCGTCAAGCGTTCCTTGAAAGTCTGTGCTCCATTGGTAATCCTCATAATTAGTAGATTCATTCAATGGATTCTTGCCTTCGCCCCATGTGCCCCAGCCGAATAAATCGACCCAATCGCTGGTGTTCCATGAGCCTATGACATCGTATTGATGTTCGGCAAAACGCCAGCCTTCGCCTGATTTATACTGCAGGTTGCCCGGTGCGAAACACACCTGGTCGCCACTGCTGTTGATGGTGAACAGCCCGCTGGTGGCCGCTGGAGTCAATGACACACCAACGCCAGTCGAATACAACATGTTGTTTGTAACAGCAGGAACATCGCAGGTGCCGTTTGAGTAACCAGAAGCTGTAACGGTTGCGTCATCTACTGCATCTTGCACAAGAAGAATAGCCCATCCCGTACCTTCAGCGTCGGTGCTGAAGCTTACGGTGCCTTCCGTGCCAGGAGTGATAGTGCCATCTGAAAAATCGAGGGTCGCCTTGGTGTTCATGCCTCCCACGTTAACGGTAGTGCTGTTGACATTGGTCGCAAACTTCACAAAACCGCATTTGTTTGCCAAATTCACTGTGTATGCTTTAGTCCCATCCTCATAATTGGTTGTTGAAGGTCCAGTAGCGATGACAGGATAATTGCCCGTCTGGTCGCTGATGTTAGCAGTGTAATGCGTGGCATTGACAACGGTAGCCGCCGGACCGCCCATATAGTAGAAATACAGAGGCTGGTCGCCCGACTGCGAGATGGTGATGTCACCTCCGAAGCTGCTGCTACCAGTGCTGTAAGTCAGTTCTCCGACTTTTGCGCCGTCGTAGCCCACATACAGATAATCACCATCGTTGAAAGTGATTTCTCCGTTTGCAGGATTCACACCGGCCTTGCCGCCGCCGTTAACCTTCACGGTGATGTGAACCTTTTCGCCTACACTTGCGATGGTATCAACTTTCTTACGGCAGTTGGTCATCCCAACAAGCATCAAGCCGGCAAGCAACAATGCTGTGCCTTTTTTGATGTCGCGCTTTGAGCGTCTGCGTTTCGCAACAGCGTAGCCTGCGCCCGCTATTCCTAAAATCAGCAGTCCGCTGCCGACCGGCGTCGCGCCGAAATTCTGAGTGTTAACAGTAAAAACCCATGCATCACGACCAAAAACATCATCATCGTTGGAAATGAATCCGTCGCTCTGAGCGAATGATGTCAACGGGATGAGCCCTATCAACATCATCAAAGAAAGCATTATAGCTCTCAGTTTCGTAGTTTTGTTCATTTTTGAATAGTATAAATAGTTATAAAAGTTATATTTCACTAAATGGAAATCAAGGCGCAAAGATATAAAAAATTGATATACAATGAGAAAGAAATTTTATCGGAGCACTCGGAGAGCTAGGAGACCTCTGATTTTATTGGGTTTTTGAAAGAGAGCCTGCACTAATAAGGGCGGGCGGGTGGGACCGTGACTTTGTGGGCAAGGGCCTGACGAGAGGAAGGCTCTTGCCTTTG